>NZ_CBAYMC010000007.1:0-37272 GCF_964826245.1 Armatimonas sp.
AGAGCACCGTAGGGCATGAGCGTGGTTCCCCAAGAGGAGCTCCTGCTTGAGTGACTCGTGAGGGGGAGCATTCCCTCATGGTCTGCCGCGTACTGAAGCACAGCGCTGCTAAGCTGACGTAGGTTGCTGGCGCAGGCACTCTGCTGAGCGCGTATACGCGCTTGTGCAAAGGCAGGGAAGATAACGGCAGCAAGTGTTGCAATAATTGCAATGCTTACCACTATCTCCATCAGAGTAAATCCCTTGCTCACCATCACCTCGCTTTGGGGAAAGAATACCGCAACACAGAAAATATTGCAATCGAATCACTAAAACAATCTAGAAACGACAATATTTTCTCCGCGTGATATAATTTCCCACAATAACGATGACCAAGGATGAGCGCCTCCAGTGGTTTGAAGCCACCCTTGAGCAGGCCGGGATGCGAAGAACGCTCCCGCGCCGGATTCTTCTGCGCCTACTGGCGGCCAGTGAGCGTCCTCTCTCCGCGCAAGACATCTACGAGCAGACCGAAAGTGACATCAATCTGGTCACGATCTACCGCACGCTCAACGAGCTCACACGGCTAGAGCTACTGATCCGTACCGAGTTTGGTGAGGGTTTCTACCGCTATGAGCCCGCTCCAGGCCCCTCAGACACGGATCACCACCACCATCTGGTCTGTGATAGCTGCGGCTCGATTGCTGACTTCGAGGGCTGCATGGTGGATGCCATGCTCACCCAGACCACGATTCCTCATAACTTCCAAGTCGCTAGCCACACCCTGACGCTCCACGGGACGTGCGAGCGCTGCCAGACCTCTCCCAAGTAGTTTTTTTGTTACTGTGTTATAATAAGTACACAGTAAACGATGGTCACGACTTGCAAGAAACAACGAGTTCTACAGCGCTTCGCGACTATGGTCGTAGCGCTCTGGTTGTTCTTTTGTCTCTGGTGCCCTCTCACTCACGATAAAAGCCACACGCCACAGCGGGACAGAGCAGCGACGCACCTCACACTTGGTGCGGAAGATTCCTGTGCCCTCTGTTCGCTCCAAGCAACCTCGACAACTCTTGCAGGTGCCTCACTAGCCCTTCCTCCCCCGACTGTGCTACTAGAAACGTCGCCGCTAGCTGCCTTGCTCCCTGTGACGACTCTGGTCTCGCCACGGCATACCACACGCGGCCCCCCAAGCTCTCTCTCTTAAAAATTCATCAATAATTTATTGTCGTTTCTCTTCAATTCACGTTTCAGGAGTTTGATACCTCATGCGTCTTTCGTCTGTAGCCCGCCTTGGGCTTGTCCTTGCTATTTCTGTCTCTCTTTCTTCCATTGCCCACGCCGATGTGGTGGGTCGCTTAAAAATCAAAGTGCTCAACGCCGAGTCTGAGAAGCCTCTCTCGGGCGCTAAGATTCTTCTCACCGACAGTGCTGGGGTGCGTACGCCGCTCACCGTGACCACGGGAGCCGATGGCACCGCCCTCACGCCGCCTCTGGAGAACCGCGCCTGGAAGCTGACAACCTCTTCGGGGGAGTTCCAGAAAGATACCCAGTCGGTCACCGTGGTCGCCGATGCTACCACCGATGTCGAGATTCTGCTGGAGCCCCTCAAAGAGAAGACCATCAAGATCACGGCGGACCGCGATAGAATCCGTAGCGGCGATGCGTCGTCGGCAAAGACGCTCTCCAGCGAGACGGTTCAGAAGTTCCCGCTGACGGCAGGCAACCGCCAGAGCCTGACGAAGGCGATCCGTGCGGTTCCCGGCTTTGCGGAGGACTCGGTGAACCAGGCGCATCCCCGCGCCGAGCACGCGGCCACCTCGATCTATCTGAATGGCTTCTTGCTCCCCGGTGCGTTTCAGGGCCGGGCGGGACAGTTTCTCGCCCCCGATGCGCTCCAGACCATCGATGTGATCACGGGGGGCTTTGCGCCCGAGTACGGCTCGGAGACGGCGGCGGCGCTGAATCTGACGCTGCGCTCCGGGACACTAGAGCCGTTTCGCACTCTTACCGTAACGGGTGGCGGGTTTGGCACGGGTGAGACCAGCTTCACCGCAGGCGGCCAGCTCGGGGCTGAGAAGAAAAAGCTAGGCTACCTCATTAACTACACGGGCCGCACCACAGACAATGCCATTGAGGCTCCACAGCCCGATAAGCAAACGCGTCACAATAGCCAGACCTCCCAGACGCTCTTTGCCAACTTCGACTACGAGCTCTCCGCCGCAGAGAAGCTCTCTTTCACCGTGAACTCTGCTCCCGCCCGCACCCAGATCGCCAATCGCACAGGTCTGGGCGCAAAGTTCGAGCCCGTCGGACAGGGCTTTGGCTATGGGGGGCTTAAAAACGCCAGCAGCGGGCTCGCCTCGCAAGATACGCTAGGCCAGGACATCTACCAGAACGACAACAACGGCTTTGGGACGCTTCAGTACCGCAAGCAGCTCAATGCCAAGACTACCGCCGTGGTCACCTACGGCTCATCGGAGTCGCGCCAAGACCTGCTCAACAACTCACCCGGCAATAGCGCGACGATCTCCTCCAGTAGCCTCGCCGCCGACTCCTCCCTTGAGTTCCACCCGACCATCAAGCGCACATACAATCAGAGCCAGCTTCAGGCTAACCTCACCGTCAATGAAGGCAAGCACACCTACAAATTTGGCGGAATCTTCTCCGACCAGCGCGGCAACGAGAGCTACCAGATCGTCCCGGGCAGCCAGACCGCACTCAATGCCCTTCATGAGCTCGATGCGCGGCTTGTCGCTCCGGGGGGGAGCCTAGTGGGGGATGACTATATCGTCGGAGCCGCTACCGCCACGCCCACGCTTCGGGTCAAGCGTAAAGGCTACTACGGTGCGGCCTACGCCCAAGACACGTTCAAGGCAAGCGAGAAGCTGACCATCAACTATGGCCTGCGCCTCGACACCTACAACTCCCAGCAGACCGTAGACGGCGCGACGGGCGCGTCTCTCACCGCAACCGATCTCTCACCACGTGTCAATCTGGCCTACAATGTCGCGCCCAAGACCATTGCCCGCGCTTCGTACAACCAGCTCTTCTCCCAGCCGCCGCTCGCCCAGGGGGGGCTGATTGGCGATGCTGTCAAGCCCCAGCGCGTCAAGATGATCGAGACGAGCCTGGAGCGCCAGCTCCCCCAGAACCAAACCATCAAAGTAGCGGCCTACCGCAAGTGGTTCCACGACCAGCTCGATACCGCCATCTTGATTCCGGGGACGCAGATCGGGGTGTTCTCCACCGTGAATATCAGTAACGGCTCGTTTGCAAATGGCCTGGAGCTCTCCTACGACAAGACGCCCAAGAACGGTGTGGGGCTTGGGAGCTTCTTTACCTGGGCCAATGCCATCAACAAGCTGGTCAATGGCGAGGAGGCCTACTCCGACCACGACCAGCTCAACACGCTCTCGGGGGGCCTGACCTACGGCCTTAAAAATGGCTCAAACATCGCCCTGAGTGCCTACTACGGTAGCGGCGCGTTTTCGTCCCCAATTGTCAACCCAGAGGATGAGAATGCAACCGTGGACGGCGGCAAGCGGCAGGCACGTGCGGAGATCAACTTCCGCTACTCTACCGGCGGCAAGCTCCTTCCCAATGGCCTCCAGGCAGACCTCTCAGTGGAGAACTTGCTCGACAGCCGCGCCGTGATGAACTTCAACTCGCCCTTCACCGGAACCCGCTTCCAGCAAGGCCGCCGCGTGATGCTCAGCCTGACCAGTAAGTTCTAACCCAGAGACCCAATGGAAATCCTGAAAGATAATCTCCGCCCACGCTTTGGAGCCGCCCTTGGGCTCTCCCTGGCGTTCAATGCCATGTTTCTGCTTGCGGTGATGCGCATCTCAATAGCCCACCAAGGCCACCAAGACGCGCATCCGGGGCCGCTTGAGATTATCTTTCAGGACTGTCCTGAGTGCAAGACAGCTAAAAACACAACAACGCCCGCTCCAAAGGCCACCCCGCTCCCAGCGCAGGCGACACCACCGCCCACGCAGCCAACTCTCCGCCCGCTTTCTCCAAAGCTACCGCCGGTGCAGGCACCCACCCACCAGGCCCCCACGCCCGCAGAGCGCCCCGTGCTCACGGCCATCGGCGGGCCTGCGGCAAGGCCCACGGAGCGCGCCCAGCCGTCGGTGGATAGCTTTCCCCAGCCCACTGCCCGGCCAATCGCTGCCCCCACGCAAGCACCACAAGCGGCTCCACAAGCGGCCCCGCAAGCCGCGCCCAGTGCACCTGCGGCAACCCCCAAGCCGACTCCAGAGCCCACACCGACGCCGAAGCCCACACCCGCTCCCACGCCTCGACCGACACCGGAGCCAACACCAAAGCCCACGCCAGCACCAAAGCCCACGCCTGCGCCCACACCCAAGCCTTCCGGACCAACCCGCGAGGCGGAGCCCAGCCAGCAAGTCCAGCCCACGATCCCCGACTCTCTCAAAAAAGGCGAGTTCAAGTCTTTTGTCCGTGTGGTCGTCGAGATCGAGGCAGACGGCAGCTTTGAAGTCAGCCTGCGGACATCGTCGGGCAACCCTGAGGTAGACCAGCGCGTGCTAGAGGCGCTGAAAAAATGGAAGTGGAAGCCCGCCCTCAAGAGCGGCCAGCCTATCGCCAGCACCCAGCGTTTTAAGTTCGAGTTTGAGGTGCAATAGCCACGTATCGCACGGCGCATGGTATCCTTTAAGGAGGCATGCTGGTTACTCTGCGACGAAACCAAAATTTTCTGGGCCGCTTTTTTGCGGTGGCCTTGCTGGCACTGTATGCCTTTACCCAGCTAGGGCACTACCGGGAACACCGCTCGGGCCTCGCGGCTGCACAGGCTGCCACCCGTCATGCACGCCACCATGCGGCGACGCGGCATACCGATATCACTACCCCCCAAACCAAAGATCTCTGCACGATCTGCGTGCTCTCGTCGTCGTCGGTAACCCTCACTGCTCCTCTGCTTATCGCGCGTCACCGCCTCGTCGCGCTGACAACCACACGCGGCCTCTTCCCGAATGTCTTGCGACTGGCCCGTGGGCGACATTACTCCCCTTCCCGCGCCCCACCTGCCGTCTCCTGAGTTTTATTTTCTCTAAATAATTCGTCTTTTATTGCCTCTAGCGCCTCGCTAGAGAGCACGATACTCAGGAACTCATCCCAAATGAAGTGGCTCACTTTTCTAGCCGTGACACTCGTGGTCGCGCCTGCTTTTGCACAGACGCCGCCGCCACCGCCCGATGCGGTGGCGGCTCCGACAAGTGCACAGACCTCTAATAATAATAATCGCTATTTGTTGCTCCCTGATATCTCGTTTATCAGTGATGCACGAGGACTTTTCACCAGCGATAAGACCAACCTGAATCGCAACAAGTTCCTCCTAGACTCCGGCGAGCTGGCGATCCAGAGCTTTGTCTACCCCGGCATCAAGCAAGATGCCTTTATTGTCTTTGCCAACGGCGAGACCCGAATTGAGGAAGGCTATGTCACGGTGCAAGACCTGCACTTTGCTAAGCTTCCCCTCTCGGCAACCGTCGGACGGCGCAAGGCTCCCTTTGGGCGCGTGAATCAGCTCCACCCGCACTCCTGGGCCTACATCGAGCCGCCCACGGTGCTCAAGAACTTAGTCGCTGATGAGAGCCTGACGGGTGATGGAGCGTATCTGTCCTATCTGTTTCCCACTAAGTTCTTTCTCCAGCTGGACGCAGGCTACTGGGGCCAGCCAACACCCATAGAAGACATTCCCGCCGATGGCCAAGGCCCTACAAGCGGTGCGGGCTTTCGAGACACCTTCAGCACACTACGCCTCTGGGCATCCTCGAAGCTAGGGGGCAACGATCTGGAGCTCGGCGCCTCGGATGCTCGTGGAAAAGGAGTGGGCTATGCTGGTCTCTCGCCACAAAACACGCTTCATGGGCTTGACCTGACCTATCGCCTCGGAAAAAAAGATAGCCAGCGCACTCTGGTGCGAAGCGAGTGGCTTGGGCATGAGCAAAAAGGCGGCGGCACGACCCGCAAAGCGGAGGGCTACTACGTCTCAGTGGATCAGCGCTATGGGCCTTTTCGCTCGCTGGGGGTGCGCTACGACAACAGCGGCTCACCGTGGGTGTTTGGCCGCGAGAAATCTCTCTCGCTGATCCAGACCCACCAGCTCACCGAGCAGACCTACTTTCGCCTACAAGCCACCCACGGTGACCGCCCCGGTCAAAAAGGCTTTAACGAGCTTCGTCTTCAGTGGGTCTGGGGAGTCGGCCCGCACACACACAACCTGGAGTAGAGAAGAAAATGGAAGTTATTACCACCACCCCCGAGCTCGCCGCCATCACCCGCGAGCTGGTCGGGAACTTAGCCAATGTCACATCGCTTGCCAAGCCAGAGACCAACTACCATCAAGTGGATGCCAAGCCCAGCGATGTCGTCAAAGTGGCGCGCGCCGATGTCTTTGTGCGCTGTGGAATGGACCTAGACATGTGGGCCGATGCCCTGCTTGCCTCCGCCCGCAACGCGAAAGTGCAGCGTGGCGCGGCAGGCTACGTGGATGCCTCAGCACGCGTACGAAAGATGGAAGTCCCCACAGGCGGAATCAATGGCGCGTCGGGCGATGTCCATGCGGCGGGCAATCCCCACTACTGGTTCGATCCCAAAGATGCTGTCGTGGTTGCCTATGAGATTCTGCTGGCGCTTTTAGCCGTTGATAAAGCCCATGCCGCGAACTACAACGCCAACTACAAGCGCTTCAGCGATGAGATCAGCTCGCGCATGGCAGGCTGGGAGAGAACGCTGGCTCCGTTTAAGGGCCACGGCTTTGTGGCCTACCACGATGAGTGGATCTACTTTGCGACCCGCTTTGGCCTCATGCCCTTTGGCTTTCTGGAGCCCAAACCTGGCATTCCGCCATCGGGTGGCCACGTGACCGATCTGATCCAGCGTATGAAGACCAGCAAAGTCCGCGCCGTGATCATGGGCTCGATCTACTCCACCAAGTACGCCGATCTGATCGCCAAAGAGGCGGGAGGCAAAGTGGCAGTCGTGCCCTACTCCGTGGGAGGCATGGGCACCCGGAACTACTTCGATTACATCAACGCCATCGTGGAGGGCTTCGCGAAAGCGCTGCGCTAAGCTATGGAAAACACGCCGCTGATTACATTTGACGATGCCACGCTCGGCTACGGGCGGCGCGTGGTGCTGCCCTCACTCTCCTTCGGGCTGAGCGAGGGCGGCTACCTAGGCATTGTCGGGCCCAATGGGGCAGGCAAGACCACGCTGCTCAAGGCAATTCTGGGAATCTTGCCCCCGCTCTTGGGCAAGGCGATCCACCACTGCAAGCTGACGTTTGGCTATGTTCCACAGGCACAGACCACCGATGATCTCTTTCCGATCACGGTTCTAGAGATCGTGCTGATGGGCCGCTACCGCCGCGCGGGGCTGCTCAAGACTCCCGGTAACGAAGACAAGCAGCGAGCGGAGAAAGCACTGGAGCAGGTGGGCTTGCCGCACCTGAGCGCCCACCTCTTTCGGGAGCTCTCGGGGGGGCAGAAGCAGCGCGTCTTGATGGCCCGTGCGCTGGTCTCTGAGCCCGATGTGCTGGTGCTGGACGAGCCTACGAGCGCGATGGATATCGCCGCAGAGTCCGCCACGATGGAGCTCATCGAGCGGATTCACCAGGAGAGCCGCCTGCTGGTGGTCCTGGTCTCCCACAGCCTCAATATTGTCGCCAACCACGCACAGACCGTCGCGATCTTAGGCGGGACGCACTTTCAGATCGGCCCCGTCGAGGAGATTGTCCAGCCCGAGACCCTGCGCGGGCTCTTTAACTACGACTTTAAGATCCTTGAAGTGGAAGGCCGGAGGTTGGTGCTTTGAAAAAGCTCTTTGTTTTGTTATTGATAGGCCTTATACCCGTATGCGTCCGCGCACAAGCGCCACCGCCACCCCCGCCGCCAGAGGCTCTCGCTCCGGAGACGGCAAGCGCGACACCCGCACCTAGCACGCCAGCCGTCACAGCGCCCCAAGAGTCGGAGCATGAGCACGACGAAGCCCTGCCCGATGAGCTGAAGCACGCCTCGCTGGCAAAAGTCTTTGGGCTGGACTTTATGCAGCGGGCACTGGTCGCCGGGCTTGCTGTGGGGCTAGTCAGTGCCTATCTCGGGGTTTTTGTGGTACTAAGGCGCGTGGTCTTTGTGGGCATGGCCTTGGCGCAGTTCTCCTCCGCGGGCGTCGCACTGGGGCTCTTGCTGGGGCTGGCACCGCTGCTGGGCTCGATTGGGATGATGCTCGTCGGAGTCTTCTTGCTCTCCCTGCGCTGGTCGCCGCGCAAAGTCCGGCAAGACACCGTGATTGGCCTAGGCTACGTGCTCGCATCAGCAGTAACCATTCTCCTACTGGCGAAAAACCCACGCGGTGAGACCCAGCTTCTGGACCTGCTCTCTGGCAATATCATCACGGTGACAGCAGCCGATACGCTACTCACGATTGGGGCGCTGGTTGTGGTCTTTGTCTTGCACCGCCTCTTTGCCAAGGAGCTGCTCTTTATCTCCTTTGACCCGGACACGGCGCAGGCCGCAGGCTACAACACACGCCTCTGGGAGACGCTTCTCACGCTGAGCATTGGAACTGCCATCGCGTTCTCCATCCACGCCGTGGGAATCTTGCTGACCTTTGGGACTCTGGTGATTCCGGCCGTAAGCGCCTTGCTTCTGACCAAGCGCATCAGCCATACGTTTATTCTCGCGGCAGTTTTAGGAGCGATTCCTATCCCCGTTGGGCTCTACCTCTCGTTTATCTGGGATTTCTCGCCCGGCGCGATGATTGTGGCGCTGAGTGCGGCACTACTGACAGTCTGTGGCCTGCTCTCTAAAGTGCGTAGCTAAGGGTACAATCCCCCATGCAGCAACCTCTCTGGCAAGAGCTCCAGGTGCAGAGTGTCTCCGTTCCGGAGGAGACCCTGCCGTTTCTGGAGGCGCTACAACATATCTACACCAACGGCGGCGCGGAGCTTCGGGGCTTTGCGCTGGAGCCGCACCCGCTCTGGCTGGCGCACGCCGCCTACGATGATCTGGATCGCCTCGGGTTTCCACGGGATTTCCTGTGCCTGCCGAGTGTGCTAGAGGCCCTCCCCGAGCCGCAGCGCATCCCCGATCCAAGCCTTGTGCCCAGCTTTTACCGACTGGATGAGCCGCTGGAAGACCATCTTGCCCTGCGGCTGATTAGCGGCGGTGCGTATGTCGCCTGTGACCAGTCGCCTGAAGACGCGGAAGATGGGGCACTGGCGTTCTGCACGGCTCTCTTGCCCGGCGCTCCTGAGGAGTACACGACCTATCTGTGCGAAGAGGGCTGGCACGGCTGGCTCCACGATATCGCCTGGGACGCCACTCTCGTGACCGTGGATCGGATGCGGGGGCTGGTCTGGGTGCTGATGCTCACGGACATGGACTAACTGCGATAAAATACCCCTCGTGAAAGAAGTTCTGGCGAAAGTTCTGGGCGGCACGGGGCTCTCCGAGGCCGAGGCTGAGGCCGCGATGGGCACGATCATGGCGGGGGAAGCGACGCCTGCCCAGCTCGGGGCCCTACTCACGGCGCTACGCCTCAAAGGCGAGAGCGTGGAGGAGCTGACTGGCTTTGCCCGGGGGATGCGGGCACACTCACTCAAAGTCACGACCCACCGCCAGCCGCTTGTTGATACCTGTGGCACGGGCGGTGCAGCACAAAAGACCTTCAATGTCTCGACCACATCGGCCTTTGTCGCCGCCGCCGCGGGAGTTGCCATTGCCAAGCACGGCAACCGCGCCGCCACCAGTAAGTTTGGCTCCGCCGATGTGCTCGAAGCCTTGGGCGCACGCCTCGATCTGACGCCTGAGGTGGTCGGGCGCTGCATTGATGAAGTCGGAATCGGGTTTCTCTTTGCCCGCAGCCACCATCCCGCAATGAAGCACGCCGCCCCAGTTCGCGCCGAGCTGGGCTTTCGGACGATCTTTAACGCGCTGGGGCCCCTGACCAACCCGGCAGGCGCAACTCGGCAAGTGCTCGGGGTCTACGATGGCGCTCTATGCGAGCCCCTCGCTCACGTTCTCCTGCGCCTCGGGGCCGAGCATGTCCTAGTGGTACATGGGAAAGCGGGCCTTGATGAGCTTTCTACGTTTGGGGAGACGTTTATCGCAGAGGGAAAAAACGGCACAGTGACCACCTATACCCTCACCTCCCGTGAGCTAGGACTCACCGAAACGACTCCCGAAGCCCTCGCGCCCAACGACGACGACCCCGCCGCCACGGTTCGCGCGATTCTCTCGGGCGAGCCCGGCCCCCGCCGTGAGATCGTGCTGGCCAACGCCGGAGCCGCGCTCTATGTCGCCGGAGCCGTCGACACCCTCACCGATGGCATCGCGCTAGCAGCCCAGACCCTCGACTCAGGCGCGGCACTAACTAAGCTCAACCAGTTTGTGGAGTTCACACAGAGATCATGAGTGATATTTTAGAGAAGATTCTTGCCACCAAGCGCGACGAAGTCGCCGCTCTTAAGGCCACCCACAAGCCCGCGCACTTGCAGGCTCAGTGCGCAGATTTGCCGCCGACACGCGGGTTTCAGAAAGCCCTCCTCCCCCCTACCCCCTCCTCCCGACCCCGGGAGGAGGGGGAGAAAGAGCAGGTTTTCTCACCCCCTCACCCATCCCTGCCTCCGCAGGGTTGGGAGGAGGGGGCAGGGGGGAGGAGGGTATCCCTGATCGCCGAGGTGAAGAAGGCCTCGCCGAGCAAGGGGCTGATCCGGCCCGATTTCGATCCCGTGGCCATTGCCCGCGCCTACTTTGCGGGCGGAGCGAGCTGTCTTTCCGTGCTCACAGACGAGACGTACTTTCAGGGAAGCTTGGGCTATCTCGCCACGATTCGTGAAGTGGTGCCGCTACCACTCCTGCGCAAGGACTTTCTGATCGACCCGATCCAGATCTACGAAGCGCGCCTAGCGGGTGCCGATGCGATCTTACTGATCGTCGCCGCGATTCCCTCCCCCGCACGGCTAGCCGAAATGCGCCACGCCGCCGAACAGCTTGGGATGGACGCTCTCGTGGAAGTTCACGACGAGGCGGAGCTGGCGCTGGCTATCGAGTCTGGCGCGACGCTGCTTGGGGTAAATAATCGCGACTTGAAGAGCTTCACGGTGAGCCTGGAGACCTTCGAGCGCCTCGCGCCCCTCTTTCCGAAAAATACCGTCGCCGTCGCCGAGAGCGGCATCTTCACCGCCGAGGATGTCGCACGCATGGGAGCCGCCGGAGCCCACGCCGTTCTGGTCGGGGAGTCGCTCATGCGCCAGCCCGATGTCGAGGCAGCAACTAAGGCGCTACTCGCGCAGTAGCGCGGGCTTGGTTGCCATGAGAATCTCGCGGATGGCGGTTCGGTCGGCCTCGGTGAGCTGCGCGAAGTCTTTGGATTTATCTTGGCCGGAGAGGACTCCTTGAATGCGGCGCGTGATGTAGCTTTTTGCTTCTTTGGGGAGTGCGTCAAACTGCGGCGAGTAGACGGTCCAGCTCAAGGGGTAGCGGGACAGGCGGGTTTGTAAGTCCAGATCGCGTAGGGTGCGGCCCCTGCCATCGAGCGGGCCTTGCTGGGCGAACTGGCGTGCAAAGGGCGTGGTGCCGGTTACTTTTTCCTTGAGAGGCGCTTCATCGCAGAAGAAAAGCGCCTTGACCAACGGCTCGCACGCGCTGGCAATCCGGCGCGTGGTGCTCTCGCGACGGCCCGTCTCTTTCAGCGCGGCGTTGAGCTGGGCTTCATCAGCGAGGGTATCGCGGACAAGATAGCTCACACGGGTCAGTAGGTTCTGGAGCGCTCCCTGATGCTCCGCCACTAGGAGTGCGACAATATCGGAGTGGGGGGTGAGATACGGCGAGGTGTCAAACTTCTCGCGCAGGTTGGTCAGATTGGCTCCCGCCTCAGAGTCTATGCGCGCATCGCCATCGCCGCCCCGTGCGAGCTCATTGCCCAGGTGCCGCAGCTTCCCATGCGTGCCTGTCACGTACCAGCCCCCCCAGCGCTCCTCAAACGGGCTCGCATCGGTCGTCATCTTCGAGCCCGCCGAAAAGTCCGGCTGGCCATCGGCACGCACATAGAGCGAGCGCATCACATGCCCTGGGATGCTCTTGGTCACCGAGGACTGGTGGCACTGCAGGCACTCGTAGGTCTGGCGCTTAAGAACGAGCCGATTGGGATTCTGGGCCAGCGTGTAGAAAACAGAGCCCTGCACGGGATCTTGCGCCATCAGCTCCAGCACCTGCCCGCCTTGGACAAACCCCACCCAGCAGTTGTCGTTAAAGTAGAGCGCACGGGGCGTGCTGGGGGTAATAAACGAGAGCTGGAGGCTGGTTTTGGAGAAGACAAGCATCTGGGAAGAGGGAAGAATCTGCAGCTCTTTTAGCAGCGCCTTGAGGTAGCCACCCTGCGCCTCGTAGCGCAGCTTTAGCTCGCCGCGCTCCAGGCGTTTTTGTAGCCGCGCAATGGGATCGTCCATCGTGGCCGTGAGATACTCCGCCGCCGCATCGGGCTTTTTCCTGGGCGCACTCGCCAGCGCCGCAGATGCCAAGGTCAGCAGGATTAGCATAATAAGACGCATTTGTCCTATTTTATCACCTCCGCTCCCAGCGGCTCCCAGCGGCTCACGACGGCATCCGTGGCCTCGGAGAGGAGGTGCCAGAGCTTCTCCTGCCACTCTAAGTCCGCGTGCTCAGGCTTCATCTGCACCGAGCGCAGGCAGGAGATGGACTCTTCTCCTTCGAGGCCAAAGAACACTCCCGGTAGCTCGGCGAGGGCTAAATGCAGGCCTCGCCGAGCCGCCTCTTCGAAGATAGCGCGTGCCGAGGCTCCCAGCGCCGGGCGCACGGCCCAGACCACGATGTCCAGCTCGGGCGCAAAGCCAACCAGAAAGCGCGGATCGGCGGCGAGCCGTTCGTAGAGGGCGAGCGCGGCGCTTCTACACTGCGCGAGCATCCCTGCAAACTCCCCACCACGCACCAGTGGCAGTAAGCGCTGGGTCGCCCAGAGCGCCACAGCGGCGGCTCCAGCACGGGAGCACTCCAGGCTAATCTCCCCTAAATGAAGCTCCGTTGAGCTGAAGTAGGTATAAGGCGAGTCGTGCTTGTAGAGGCGCCCGACACTCGGGTCGGCGAACAAGACGCAGCCGCAACCGTAGGGCTGGAGCCCGTGCTTGTGCGGATCAATCACCAGAGAGTCCACTTCCCCAATCCGATCAAACGCCGCGCGTGCCTCGTTGCCTAGGTTCGCCGCCAGCCCAAAGTAGCCGCCGTAGGCCGCATCCGTGTGGAGGCGAAAGCCGTATTTTTGCCGCAGCGCCAGAATCTCGGGGAGGGGATCAACCGAGCCTGTTGCCGTAGTTCCCAGAGTCACTACCACGCAGCCCACATCGCCCTGCTCCAGCCGCGCCTCCAGCGTCGCGGTGCTCATGCGCCCAAAACGATCCACGGGTACGGCCTCGAACGGCAAACCCAAAACACCACTGATTCTCCCGTGCGTGTAGTGCGCCTGCGACGATGCCAGCACGACTTTCCCCGGCGCGAGCCGCCCCGCTACCCAGAGCGCCTCCAAATTTGCCATCGTCCCGCCGCTGGTCAGGTGCCCCAGAAAGGTCGTCCAGCCAAACATCGCCGCCAGCTGCGCCACCGCTTCTTTCTCCATCGCCGAGCTCGCCCGCCCGCCGTCCAGCGCATGGTTATTCGGATTCACGTACAGCGCCAGCTGATACGCGAGCCGCGCGACGGGGTGCGGCGGCTTGAGCATCTGCCCGGCATAGAGCGGATGGAAGTAGGGATAGTTGTCCTGAAGTCGAACCGCCACCTCCTGCAAAACTTCCTCAATTGCCGATAGATCGGCTCGGGGCTGGTGCGGCGGCAGGTCGGTAAAGCCCGCGCCCAGCGTAGCGAGGGCGTCTTTTAGGATATCAAGCGTGCTGTCGTCTACCACCGCAGTTTGGCGGGGAAGAACTGGTTGATGAGCTCTAGGTAGTAAGGTTTTAAGGCTTCCACATCGGGGCGCTCGTCGGTCTTGGTGTAGAGGTCGTAGCGGTTGAACATCAGCACATCCGTCAAGTGCTGGCGGTCCTTGGCGTTGGTGAGGTGCGTGTAGGCCCCCTCGTTGTGCCAGGGGTAGAACGAGTGAAAGCGGATCATGTAGAGCGCCTCGTCGGGGAGGTGGTCTTTGACCACGTGGTAAAGATACTCGTCGTGGCCCCACGAGAGGTGCACGTTGTCGAGGCCCGTCTCTGGCTCGTAGATGCCGTATTCTGTCTGGTACTCGGGCACCTGACTATCGGGGTTGAGGGCGAAGAACTCAGGGTAGACACACTTCTCGCTGTACTTGCAGCCGGTCGCAAACGTGTCGCCCACCACGGCCCACTGCGGCTCGCCAAAGAGGCAGAGAATCTTCCCCAGATCGTGGATGAGGCCGGTGAGGACAAACCAGTCCGGGTGGCCGTCCTTGCGGATCGCCTCGGAGGTCATGAGCAGGTGCTCGATCTGGGTAAAGTCGCCGTCGGGGTCGGAGTCGTCGATCAGCTCGTTGAGAAACTCCATCGCCTCCCAGATGCCCATCTCGCGCCGGTTCAGCGCCAGATAGTCGGCTTTCTTGGCCTTCACAAAGTCCAGGGTCTGGTGGGTGTGGTTGAGGCGGTAGAAGGTCTTGACGGTATCGCGGGCCTCGGCCTCGTAGTCCCGGAACTTATGCTCGGTGTTGGTTTCCATGCTTCACCGTTCGGCAAAAACAGCGGGATTTCCTGCCCTCCACGAGACCAGGGGAACAGGTTTGCTGTAGCGCATAGTTAGGCCGTTTGTGTGACAAGTGCATATGCCTGCTCAATAATGGCGCGCCCGACTCTGTAGAACGCTTGCTGACTGGAGTCAGCCTCATGCTCGGTGATCTCTGTAATCCAGATGCTGCCTGACGGAGGGAACTGCGGAAACCGCGATGCCATCCCGTCCTGAATCCCGCGTTGAATCGCATCACGATACTCGTCGGAAACCGGAACTCGAAAATGAAAGCCTGGTGTCTGATTGTAGTGAAACTGCACGCGCAAGCCTGCCGCCACGAAGCGCGGCCCGAGATGCTGTTTGAAGCTCGCATACAACTCGATCTCACCTGGTGATACTGGTGGCATGAAACGGCCTAACTAGTGTTTCTACCGCAGCGGCGTTGGCTTCCTCGCAGAGAGTGTCATACCGCTACGGTATTATACGCTTTACTTACCTGCTTCACTGGTGCGGGTGCCGCCTGCGGCTTCGTACTCGGGGCTGTCTTTTCCGTAGAGCAGGCCGATGGCGGTGAGGAACTGGGTTATGTGATAGGCCATCTCCCCAGCTTCGTTCCTCAGCCGACCCTCTTCCTGGGTCACTCGTTCCTCGTTAGGAAGAGGGTGACAAGCGGAGGAGAGAGGCGCCCTCTTCCTCCGCGAAGCGGAAAACAGGAAGAGGGTCGCCCGAAGTGAGGAACGAACGCAGGGCGGGGAGATGGCGCGAAGCGGCCCTACACCCCCGCCAGCGCTTGCTCTAAGTCCGCGATAATATCCCCGACGTGCTCGATGCCAATCGAGAGGCGCACGAAGTCCGGGGTCACGCCGGTGGCGGCCTGCTCCTCTTCGGTGAGCTGGGAGTGGGTCGTGCTCGCCGGGTGGATGATGAGGCTCTTCGCATCGCCGATATTGGCCAGCAGCGAGAGCAGCTTCACCGACGACACCAGCTTTCGGCCGGCATCCACGCCGCCTTGCACCCCAAAGCCGACCAGCGCGCCGTACTGCGTGTTGCCGTCGCTATCTTTCTTGTGGTAGCGGTTCGCAACGTCATGCGCCGGGTGCTCGGGGAGGCCGGGGTAGTTCACCCAGGTCACCTTGGGATGGGTCTTGAGCCACTGCGCCACCGCCAGCGCGTTCTTGCTGTGCCGCTCCATGCGCAGGTGCAGGGTCTCCAGCCCGATAATCAGCTGCCAGGAGTTAAAGGGGGAGATCGCCGCGCCCATGTCGCGCAGGCCCTGGAGACGCGCCTTGAGGATATAGCTCATCGAGCGCAGCGGCTCCGGCAAGCTCGCTAAAACGAGGCCGTGGTAGCTGGGATCCGGGGTGGTGAAGTCCGGGAACTTGCCCGATGCCGCCCAGTCGAACTTGCCGGAGTCCACGATCACCCCGCCGATGGTCGTGCCGTGTCCGCCAATAAACTTGGTCGCCGAGTGCACCACAATATCCGCACCGTGGGCGATGGGATTGACCAGCGCCGGGGACGCCGCGGTGTTGTCCACCATCAGCGGGATATTGGCTGCATGCGCGACCGCGGCAACGGCCTCAATGTCCAGCGTGTCGAGCTTGGGGTTGCCCATGGTCTCAGCAAAGATCAGCCGGGTCGAGTCCGTAATCGCCGCCGCGAAGTTCTCGGGCTTGCTCGGGTCCACAAACGTGGTCGTGATCCCCAGCTTGGGAAGCGTGTGGCGAAGTAAATTCCACGTCCCGCCGTACAACGACGACGACGAGACAATATGATCGCCCGCATTGAGGATATTCAGGATCGCCAGCGTCTCCGCCGCCTGCCCCGATGCCGCCGCTAATCCCCCGATTCCCCCTTCGAGCGCCGCTACGCGCTTCTCAAAGACATCGGTGGTGGGGTTCATCAGGCGGGTGTAGATATTGCCAAACTCTTTCAAGCCAAACAGATTCGCCGCATGATCCGCGTCTTTAAAGACATAGCTCGTGGTCTGGTAGAGCGGCACCGCGCGTGCGGTCGTGGTCGGGTCGGGGACTTGCCCGGCGTGCAGTGCCAGGGTATCGAAGTGCAATTGGGATTCATCCAGTAACATAGGGATTTCCTTTCCGTTCAGATCAATTATAGGACAGGCAAAATCCAATGTCAACTAATTCCGATTGACTTAGTCTAGATTTAAAATTCTCTGATGGGGGCGCATCTCAGACGGGCGGCGTTTTCAGACGGGCGGCTAAAGCGGCCCGCTGATGCGACAAGCAGGCTAAAGCCCGCTGAGGCCTACCGGGTTCGGAGGCCCATTTATGGGCCCGAATCTATGGTGTATCACGATGAAAAATCACACCAATTCGCCCATGAAGCCCCAGAGATGGCCTTCGAGGGCGCGAACCTTGACGGTCTGGCCGGTGAGGTTGCGGTGGGCGTCGAAGTTGACGGTCTTGCCGCCTCTTGTGAGGCCGTGCCACTGGCCTTCGTGCTTGGGAGAAGCTCCTTCGACCAGCACATCGTAGGTGCGGCGCTCGGCGGCGTACTGGTTGTTCTTCTCCACCACGATGCGGTTCTGGATCGCGATCAGGCGCTCCAGGCGCTCCACTTTGACGGGCTGGGGAATCTGGTCAGGCATTTTTGCGGCGGGGGTGGGGTGGCGCGGGGAGTAGATGAACATAAACGCCTGGTCGAAGCGGATCTCTTCCACAAAGTCCAGCGTGTTCTGCACCTGCTCCTCGGTCTCGCCGGGGAAGCCGAGCATGAGGTCCGTGGTGATGGCAATATCGGGCATCGCGGCGCGTAGCTTGTGAACGATCGTCCGGTACTGCTCCAACGTGTAGCCACGGTTCATGCGCTTAAGCAACACATCATCGCCAACTTGCACGGGCAGATGCACTTGCTCACAGACCGCAGGCAGGCTCGCCATCGCCTCGATCACATCGTCGGTGAAGTCTTTGGGATACGGCGATGTAAACCGAATGCGCTCAATGCCCTCGACCGCATCCACGCGGCGGAGGAGCTCAGAGAAAGAGCACGTGGCTTCGAGACCCTTGAGGCCGTAGGAGTTGACCGTCTGGCCGAGCAGGCAGACCTCTTTGGTGCCGTGCTGCGCAAGATACTCCACCTCACCGATAATCTCCGACGCAGGCCGAGAGCGCTCTTTTCCACGGGTATGAGGGACGATGCAGAACTGGCAGAACTTATCGCAGCCGTACATGATGCTGACAAAAGACTTGAGCTTACCAGTCGTCACGCGCTTGCGCTCGGGCAGAAAGAGCTGGCTCTCCTCTTTCTTGCGCGGGAGCTGGAGCTGGATCAGCACATCGCTGGGCTTGTTCTGTGTCGCCGCGCCGCTTTCTAACAAACTCTGGCGGGTGCGCACAAGCTCCGGGATGCGCTCTAGTTGCGCGGTGCCAGCAATGAGGTCAATGTGCGGCGCACGCTTGGCGATCTCGGCGCCCGCGCGCTGGGCCATGCAGCCGGTGACCCCAATCACCATGTCGGGGCGGGCTTGCTTGAGCTCCGCGAGGATGCCTAGCTGCGAGAAGACTTTATCCTCAGGCTTCTGGCGCACAGAGCAGGTATTGAGCATCACCACATCGGCATCTTCGAGCGAGTCGGCTTTCTCCAATCCATCGGAGAGCAATAAGTTCTCGATCTGATCGGAGTCGTCGACATTCATCTGGCAGCCCCAGGTAATCACATGAAATTTTTTGGTTTTCTCGGCCATAGCAACGGCTATTGTATCGCGTCGGATGGGCTGAAGAGCATCATAAACTCCGGGACACTGGTTGCAGCGAGGCGCTCGGCGTTCTTGACCAGTGCCAAGATCGTCTGGCAGCGCTCTTGCGAAAAATGCGTGGCGAGGTTATGCTCCAGCTTCTCTAAGAGCTTGGGAACTCCCTCAGTACGGCGGCGGCGGTGGCCCAGCGGGTACTCAACCTCGATTTTTTCGCTCGCACTGCCATCGGTGAAGAATACCTGAACGGCGTTGGCGATGGAGCGCTTATCGGGTTCTAAGTACTCTTGGCTGTAGCGCAGCTCCTCACGAACCACCATCTTTTCGCGCAGGCTGTCTAGCTCCGGGTGATCGGCGGCGAAGCTGTCCTCATAGTGCTCGGCGGTGAGGTTGCCAAAGCACAGACCAACCGCGGTCATGTACTGGAGGCAGTGGTCCCGATCCGCCGGGTTGCTTAGCGGCCCTACTTTTGAGATAATCCGAATCGCGGACTCGTGGGTCGTTAGCTCAATGCGCTCGATCTGACCCAGCCGGTCTTTCATCTGGGGATGCAGACGGACGGCGGCTTCGACGGCGGTCTGAGCATGAAACTCGGCGGGGAAAGAGATCTTGAAGAGAATGTTCTCCATGACGTAGCTCCCAAAGGGCTGCGAGAGCGAGAAAGGCTTCCCACCGAAGAGCACATCGTAGAAGCCCCAGCGTGGCGCGGTGAGTGCCGTGGGAATCCCTAGCTCCCCCCCAGCTGCCAGGAGCGCGAGGCGCACGGCACGCGAGGTCGCATCGCCCGCCGCCCAAGACTTGCGCGGCCCAGCATTGGGCGCGTGGCGGTAGGTGCGGAGCGCTTGACCATCCACCCAGGCATGGGAGAGCGCCGCAATAATCTGCTCCCGATCCGCCCCGAGTAGCTTCGCCACGACCGCCGTGGACGCCACTTTCACCAGCACCACATGGTCCAGCCCCACCCGATTGAAGCTATTGGTCAGCGCGAGCACGCCCTGAATCTCATGTGCCTTGACCAGTGCCTCCAGCACCGTCTGCATCGTCAGCGCTGCTTTCCCCTCCGCAACTCTGACTTGCGAGAGATAGTCCGCCACCGCCAGAATCCCCCCGAGGTTGTCCGACGGATGCCCCCACTCAGCGGCGAGCCAGGTGTCGTTGTAGTCCAGCCAGCGGACGATGCAGCCAATGTCAAAGGCCGCCTTGATCGGATCGAGGCGAAAACTTGTCCCCGGCACCCGCGCTCCGTTGGGCACCACGGTTCCCGGCACCACCGGCCCCAGATGCCGCACACAGGCCGGAAAGCTCAGCGCTAGGATCCCACAGCCCAGCGTGTCCAGAAGGCACAGCCGCGCCGTATCGAGCGCCAGCGCACTCGGTGGCGCGTCGCTCTGCACATAGTCCGCAATTGCCACCAGCACATCATCGGGCGCGGGGCGGTCATTGAGATCAAAGTGACTACTCATAGAGCTGTTTTACCTCAAGGCGAAGATAAATAGCCCGACGATCACCAGTAGCAAAAAGCCCACCAGCTCCCGCGCCGTCTTGCGATCTATTGGCGGCTCTTGGGGGTGTATCAAGTGCCACACGCCCATGCGCTCCAACTGCTGCTGCATCTCCTGCTGGATCGCGCAGTCTTTCCACTTTGTCTGGAATGCCATCGTAGCCGTCATTGTCTGATAGATCCACTCTTCCTCGCGCTTGATAGTAACTTTGACCTGCTCGGCGGTCTCCACCGCATGCTGGAGTGTTTCTTCGGCACTTCGTAGCGATTCTTCGTAGCCCTGCTTTTCCTGAAAGAGCTTATCTGCCAGCAGTAGCTCACCTTTGCCAACGGCTCTTTCTGCTTTTTCCTGAAGATTCCGGATCTTCTTTCCCAGATCGTCCACCTGGTTTTGCAGATTATTCTTGGCTGTGATCGCTAAAACCGCTTGTTCCCGATGCTGAGAGTGCAGTGCATTGAGTTGCTGTTTGGCTCGCTCCAGAATCTGATCCGCCGTTTCCCCGTCTATGTGCTGGCGTTTGGGGATTGGGAAGAGCTCGCGAAGTAGGGCTAGATGGCGTTGCATTGAAATTCTCCGTTAAGCCAAAATATCGGTCACCACCGTTCCGTAGACATCGGTGAGGCGGTAGTTTCGTCCTCCGTAAAGATACGTTAGTTTGGTGTGATCTATTCCCATCAGGTGCAAAATCGTGGCGTGTAGATCGTGGACGTGGACTTTCTTGTCTTGGGCGTGCCAGCCGTACTCGTCGGTGGAGCCGTGAACCATGCCGCCTTTCACGCCGCCACCCGCCAGCCACATGGAGAACCCGAACGGGTGGTGCTCGCGGCCGTCCATGCTCTCCGCGGTGGGCGTGCGCCCAAACTCGCCGCCCCAGATCACCAGCGTGTCTTCTAGTAATCCCCGTGCCCTGAGGTCTTTGAGCAGCGCGGCGATGGGCTGATCCGTGGCGGCGCAGTTGTTGGGCAGCTCGGTCTTGAGCCCCCCATGCTGGTCCCAGAGCTGGCAGCTGGAGCGCTTGGACGTCGCCGTGTGGTAGACCTGCACCATCCGCACGCCGCGCTCGACCAGCCGCCGCGCCATCAAGCACTGCCGCCCGAAGGTCTCGGTGAGCGGGTTGTCGAGGCCGTAGAGCTTCTTGGTCTCCGCGCTCTCACGCTCCACATCGAAAGCCTCAGGGGCCTCGCGCTGCATGCGAAACGCCAGCTCGAAGCTCTGGATGCGGCCCTCTAGCTGGGCATCGCCAGGCCGGGCCGCTTTGTGCTGGGCGTTTAATTGCGCCAGCAAGTCCAGCTGCTCGCGCTGCTTCTGCGCCGAGAGCTTGGCATTGCTCAGATTGGCAATGGGGTTCTTGAGGTCGCTGACCAGCGTCCCCTGGAACGCGGCGGGCAGGAAGCTACTGGTCCAGAGCGGTGCCCCCTGCGCGGGCTGAGCGGGCGAGAGCACGACATAGCCTGGCAGGTTTTTATTCTCTGTCCCTAGCCCATACAAGAGCCACGAGCCCAGCGACGGCCTTGAAAACGCCTGCTCACCCGTGTTCATCTGGAGGCATGCGCCATTATGGTTGATGTTGTCGGCGACCATGGAGCGAATGACGCACATATCATCGACGCACTCCGCCACTTTGGGAAAGAGCTCGCTGACCTCGGTGCCGCACTGACCGTGCTTCTTGAACTGCCATGGCGAGCCCAGCAAGTTGCCGGTCTTAGTGCGCTCCAGCGACGGCTTGGCAAAAGGCAGGGGCTTGCCCATCTCGGCAGTCAGGCGCGGCTTGGGGTCAAACGTGTCCACGTGCGATGGCCCGCCAGACATGAACAAAAAGATCACGCGCTTGGCTTTTGGCCCCCCCATCCCCCGTCCAACGGGGGGGATATGCGGAAATTCCTTTTTGTCCCCCCGCCGGGCGGGGGTTAGGGGGGTAGCCTGTGCATCGTCGGCGAGCAGGCTCGCGAGGCCGAGCATTCCAAAGCCCGTGCCCCAGTTTTGTAAAATCTCACGTCGTGTCATGTTTTTAGTCCACATAGCAGAACTCGTTGGCGCAGAGGAGCGCTTGGGCGTAGGCATCCCAGCCGTCGGGGCCTAGTTTGGTCAGGAAACTCTGGCCAAGAGCGAACTCTTTGGGCGACGGCGGGCGGGAATAGAGCAGAGTGTAGGTGTAGCGGATGCGCTCGGAATCGGTTCCCGGATGGGCCTTGAGGCGGGCGGCGAGGGCCTGCGCCTGCTCCAGCGCGAAGGGGCTGTTGAGCAAGTAGAGGGCCTGCGGCGCGACTGTCGAGATCGTGCGTTTTTCCGCGCTGTTGGTTGGGTCGGCGCTGTCAAAGAGCGGCCCAAAGCCCGTTCTGTCCGAGCGGATCGTCATGGCGTAGACCGTCCGGCGCGGCGTGGCGATATCCCGAAACGCGAGGCCACCGGGTGCTCTATCCAGCTTCCCCGACGCCGAGAGCAGGGCATCGCGGAGCGCCTCTGCTTCTAAGCGGCGGCGTGGGGCGCGGGAGAGCAGGCGATTATCGGGGTCTTTGGCGAGGGCAAGGGCCGACGGAATGGAGGACTGCTGGTAGGCATCGCTGGTGACGATGCGCTTGTGGAGAGCCTTGAGGCTCCAGCCGCTCTGCACGAGCTCACGAGCCAGATAGTCCAGTAGCTCTGGGTGCGTGGCTTTCTCCCCGAGAGCTCCGAAGTTGCTGGACGTGGCGACAATCCCACGTCCAAAGTGCCCCTGCCAGAGCCGGTTGGCGATCACCCGAGCCGTCATGGGGTTTTTCTCACTCGCGATCCACCCGGCAAGCTCGCGACGGCCACTGCCCGAGGCGATCTTGAGCGGTCCTCCACCCAGCACGACCGGTGCGCCACGGGGTACGAGCTCACCGAGGTTGTCGTAGCGGCCACGTTTATGCACTTTGACATCGTGGACACCGTCGTGGGGCGTGCCGGGGACACCGCCCTCCGCGATCCCATTGGCAATCTGCGGAACGGCGGGGATTTGGGCTTGGAGCGCAGTGCGTTCGTGCTCCAGCGCGGCGAGCTGGGTTTGCGTTTCGGTGGGAAGCTGGCTGTCGCTGTCGGGGAGAAATGGGCTCTGCTCCAGTGGCAGCGCGGCGGCGAGGGCGAGCGCCTTGGCATGGTCGCCCGACTTCCAGGCCGTGACTACCGCGCTTGCCTCGGCGGAGCGCTGAACCGGGCCAAGATCGACAAAGCGCCACGGCCCAAAGCTGCCTTGGCCCGCATGGGTGAGCGCGTCTTTCGTGAGCTCGTCGCTACCGACTTTCCAGCCAATCGTGGTCGTGTCGCAGGAGTACTCGCCGCCGGGGAGGACGCAGAGCAGGAGTGTCTCCCCCACCTTAACCGTTACTTCGCGCTTGAGCGGCGGCGCGGTGCCGCCATTTGCCACTTTCCCACTCGCCAGCACTTTTTCGTCTTGCCGTAGCTCCCAGGCAAACCCATCGCCGCACGCGGGGTCGGCGTCGGCAAGCGTGGCCTCGACCGCAACGGTTCCTGACCGCTCCGCCTTCCAGACCGCGGCCACGCCTGCGCTGGGGCTAGGATGCAGATTCACAGAGCGGGGCGGGAGCGTGAACGTCAGAATCCGCTGTGCCTGGCTCGTGGTATTGACCGTGGCACTGACCGCCGGCTTGTCGCCTTTCACGCCGTCGATTCCCACGATATTCCCGACCCGCTGCATCGCCGATCGTAGGGTGGGTGGGCCATCCAGCGCCAGAAACTCCTGCCAGCGCCGCTCCGAGCTTGTGGGAAGCTTCCCCTGCGTTGCCTCGCGTGCCCACGCCAGCGCGATGGCCTTACGCGCCGCTACACGCTCCTCGGTGAGCTGTTTCTCCACCACGGCGAGTTTTTCGCGTGCGGTGCGCTGCGCTGGAGTCTCCAACGGGATGCGCAACATTACCTCGCCCGCCCCCTTGGGCGTGAGCTTGGGCAGGATATGGCTGGAGAAGAATACCCCCGCCATCGCGTAGTAGTCGCGCGTGGAGATCGGGTCGAACTTGTGATCGTGGCAGCGCGCGCAGCCCACGGTTAGTCCTAGAAATGCCTTGCTAGTCGTGTCCACTTGGTCGTCGGCGATATCGGTGAGGATCTTGTCTTTGTCCGCATCGCCGTTGCCCCAGTTGCCGATCGCCAGAAAGCCCGTCGGGACGGGATCGCCGCTAAGTACATCACCTGCAAGTTGCTTTTTAATGAACTCGGTGTAAGGCATATCGGCATTGAGCGCCCCGATTACCCAGTCTCGGTAGCGCCATGCCTCACTAATATCGCCCTCGCTGCCCAGCCCGCGCGCATCGGCGGAGTCGGCGTAGCGTGCCACATCAAGCCAGTGTCGCCCCCAGCGCTCGCCATACGCCGAAGAGGCCAGCAGCTCGTCGGCTAGCTTTTCGTAGGCATCGGGGCGGGAGTCTTTGACAAACGCCTCGACCCGCTCGGGCGTGGGCGGCAGGCCCGTGAGATCGAAGCTCAGGCGACGGATCAGCGTCCGTTTATCGGCTTTGGGTGCAAATCTCAGCCCTTGCCTCTGGAGCCGTGCCAGCAGAAACGCATCAATGTCTGTCCGTGCTCCCGCAACTGGCGGCGCAAGGCTAAGCTTCACGGGCGAGTAAGGCCACGCTCCCACACGGGCTCCCCCAAGCTTGGGGGCGGGGGGGGCAAGTGCCCCACTCTGAGCCCAGCTTGTCAGGGCAAGGCGCTCGCTCTCGGGGAGCTTACCGGAAGGCGGCATCTTGACTGCCCCCGTGTAGCCAATCGCCGAGACCAGCTTTTGTGCCTGGTCTTTGGAGAGCGTCTTATCCAGCCGCACGCCCCCAAGCTGCTGGGTTGCGCCGTGGCAAGAGAGACACTTCTCCGCCAAGACAGGCCGGACGGAGCGCTCAAACGCCTCCGATGACGTTGTTTGCTCCGGCGGCGGGGGAGCCGCGAGCGCCAGAGTGAGGGGAATCGCCCCAAGGGCCAGAGCCAGAAAGCCACGGTGCATCATAGTCTCTGGTTCGCGAGCGCCCGAGGAAATCCCTCCTATCGTTTGGGGAGGCGGGCAAAATCGTGGAAGTTGACGGGGAAGTGAGACAGCACGAAAACTACCTTGCCGTCTTTGGTGGCTCCTACCCCATTTCTGAAATTACGGTTGGCCGAGCCCGGCGTGAACTTTGGGTGAAACTTACCGTTCTGCACCAGAAGCGGCCCGGACTGCGTCGCACTGTGGCGACCGTGAAAGTGACACCTGCAAAGCTAAGTTCTCGTGCAATCATGGTTGATCTCCTTGCGTGCGCAAGGCACGTGGGGAGGCGCCTAAAGCAGCTCGAATAGTTTTGTTGAAGAGATGTAGGTCGGAGATACCAACGGCAATGGCGACGGATTTTATCGGGAGCGTGGACTCTCGGAGCAGGTGCTCGGCGCGCGCGATGCGGCGCTGGCGAAGATAGCCAATAGCGCTTGTTCCTATTTGCTGCTGAAAGAGTCGCCCCAGATAGCTATAGGAAACCCCGGCTTCTCGGGCTAGCTGGGCGATACTGAGCGGCTCCCCGAGGCGCTGCTCGATGCGTTCGATGGTCGCGGTGACCGCAGGATGACCGGTCAGGCTGGTCTGGGGCGCGGGGCGCTCGGTGAGCTGGCAGAGCAGCTCCCAGAGGCGGGCCTCACGACGCCAGCGGGGCAGGTGCGGCGCAAGCGCCACTTCCTCGAACTGTGCGTAGAGCAGCGGAAAGCGCGTCCCCAGATCCTGCATGAGCGGGATTGTCCCAGTGGCCGCACCTGGCGACAGGCGAAAGTGGGCGTAGAGATGCGGCGAAGAGCCTTCATAGTGGTAGACCACAGGCTGGTTAGGGGGCGTAATCCCGACAAAGCCAGGACGAATGGGAAACGTCTTCCCGGCCAGCTCTAGCGTCGCGCGGTAGCGGTAGAAGTGCAACGACCAGAGAGTGGGGAGCTGGAAGCGATCCATGCTCTGGCTCCCGTGCAAGCCCGCCGACATCTGCGCCAGCACCGGTGGCTCGGCGAGGCAGAGGGGCCACTCGATCGCTTGCCAGTTCTCGACACTCACATTCACCACGATTTTTTACCACCAATTGACAACCCAGGCCATTGAAAGACAAAAGAAAAACTATTAAAATCAACCAATTCCGCCCTGTAGGGTCGCCCCCGTTGGAGGGGGGCGTCAACGAGCGCTTCGCGCTGGGAAGGCCTTCAGCCATAAAAATTCGTTATGGCCGAAGGCCTTTGTAGCCGAGGAACGAGGCTCGTTGACGCCCCGCTCTCACCGGGGCGACCTTGGGGCACTCTGGAGAAAAAACGATGTTACGGCAGAAATTGCTGGTGCTGTACTTGCACTATCCCGCGCTGAACAGCGGGGTCTGTGCCTGGTCCATCTGGGACGGGACGGGCAAGGAGCACCACACCACGGGCGACAGCGACACGCCCCCCTACAACTCAGTGATTGAGGCGATGAAAGACGGCTGGCGCGTGATCCAGTTCCCGCAGCTCAACCCGGCCTATCCGGGGATGGAGCTGACCACGTCCTACTTGCGCTTTGAGTATATTTTAGAAAAGCTGGAGGATATCAGCAATGGTTAGCAAAGAGCATCTACTCACAACGGTGCAGATGGCAAACTTCGTCGCCGATGGCCTGCTGGTCTTCCCAGAGCTCATCCCCAATGATGTCAATCAAGCCGCAATGCAGGAGATTGACAACAAGGCAATCCCGATTGGCTACGAAAAATCTGGCCAAGAACTGAGCAATATCTGGAAAGACTCCCAGGGCTTTGGGGCGCTTTTCCGGCTCCCACAAGTGGAGGGGATTATTCGTAGCCTCGTCGGGCCGTCGCCACTCTATGATCACCATGCGTTTCATAAAGTGGGGCCGCGCCATGAAGAGGGGCAGATCTGGCACGCGGACAATATTATTGACCCGCGCCAGCACTTCGATATCCAGCTTTTCTACTTCCCTCATGACACGCCGCGCGAGATGGGCGGGACGATGTTTCTGCCCGGCAGCCACCTGCGCCGGATTCATGAGACCGATATCGGGCGCTACCAGAACTTCCGGGGCCAGCTCCCGATTGTCTGTAAAGCCGGGACGATTGCGGTCGGCCACCACGGGATCTGGCACTGCGCCCAGCCCAATCACACCGAGCAGATGCGCTACATGTTCAAGTTGCGCCTCAACCCGACGGTGCGGCAGCGCCAGCTCTGGAACACCGACGATCTCAGTAGCGCGGAGGTGCCAGGAATTCTGAACCGAAACCATCGCTGGTACGGCAACGACGACCGGCTAGAGATCACCCAGCGCATCAAGCTCTGGCGCTTCTTGCTCGATGACGACAAGTGGGATGCCCACTACTGGCTCACCCGTGTCGAGAACAAGCCTGAGCGCCCCGCGCCGTTCTTTACCTAACCTCACCAGATCGGGGCGCGGGCAAACCTCCCCCGGCCTCGCACTACTCGGCCACCCCCTCCGGCTTTCGGTCGTTCCTCCCTGCGAAGGGGGGGCTAACCCTTCGCGGAGCCGGAGGGTGGCCGAGTAGTGCGAGGCCGGGAGGCAAAACACCAGATCGGGGCGCGGGCAGGTAAAATGCCTGACATGGACACGCGCCCCAGTCTTCTCTTTGTCATCGCCGATGATGCATCGTGGTGCCACTTTGGAGCTTACGGCGAAAAAGCGGTACAGACGCCCCACTTTGACCGTGTCGCCCGTGAAGGAGCGCTCTTTACCCATGCGTTCTGTGCATCGCCGTCTTGCACGCCCTCACGCGGCGGGATTCTCACCGGGCAGCATATCTGGCGGCTTGGTGAGGGGGCCAATCTCTGGTCGTTCTGGCCCAATACGGCTCCGGTCTACACGGACTTACTCGCGGCGGCAGGCTACAAAATCGGACTCACGGGCAAGGGCTGGGGGCCGGGGGACTTCACCCAGTACGGGCGCAAGAACAACCCCGCCGGGCCGCCGTTTGCCAGCTTCGACGCGTTCTTGAAAACCGTGACAGACGATGCGCCGTTTTGCTACTGGTTTGGGAGCCAGAACCCACACCGAACCTATAAAACAGGGAGTGGCCAGGCCCGGGGCAAGAAGCTCGACAGCGCGACGGTTCCCCCGTTTCTCCCGGACACCCCCGAGGTGCGCTCAGACTTGCTAGACTATCTCAGCGAAATTGAGGACTTTGATAGCGAGCTCGGGCGACTCTTGGCAACGCTGGAGCGCACCGGGCGGGCGCAAAACACGCTGGTCGTCGTCACCAGCGACAACGGCTTCCCCTTCCCTCATGGCAAGACCAACCTCTACGATGCCGGAGCCCGTATGCCGCTAGCCATCCGCTGGCCGGGGCGCATCAAGCCGGGCCAAAAGCGCAGCGAGCTGGTCAGCCACACCGATCTGGCTCCGACTTTTTTGGAAGCTGCGGGCGTGTCCATCCCCCCAGAAGTTACAGGCCAGAGCCTCCTGCCGCTACTCACGTCGGGGAAGAAGCAGAAGCGCGACACGGTGTACTTTGGGCGGGAGCGGCACTTTGTGAAGGCACGGGCAGGCAACCTGGGCTACCCCGCACGGGCGATTCGCACCACGGACTTTCTCTATATCCGCAACCTCGCCCCCGAGCGCTGGCCCGCAGGCGACCCGCCGCTCTTTCCGGATATTGACCAGGCAGACTCGATCAAGGGCTCGCCCAGTAAGCAGGCCGTGGTCGAGAGCACCGACCCGCGCTTTGCCGCCTGGGCGATCGCCAAGCGCCCTGCTGAGGAGCTCTACGACCTCAAGGCCGACCCGCACCAGCTCACGAATCTCGCGGCAAGTCCAAAGCACGTCAAGACACTCGCCCGGCTCCGCACCCAGCTCGACGAGACTCTCCAGAAAACCGGCGATCCACGCGCCGCCGGTAAAGACGACTTCGACCGCTATCCCAGCTTCTCTAACTCAGGAAAACAACCATGATCCCAAGCTTCGCCGACGGTATCCCCGGCGCTCTGATTCTCTGTGGCCCCGGTCCCACCGCCCCGGAGGCGTTTCTGACCTTCACGCGCCTCGCCAAGCCGCTGGAGGGCAAGTTTGTCGCGGTGAAAGACAAAGCGCCGGAGCCAAAAGAGCTGGCCGAGGCCACGGGGGTCTGGTGGGAGCTTAAAGAAGCGCCCAAGGGGAAAGTGCTCGATGCGCTCAAAGCCGCTCAAGCCCGTGGCGCGACCCTCGGGGGGAACGTCGCCTTCACCCAGACTGCCCTGAAAGACGGCCTCCTCCCCGATGCCAATGCCGCGATCCGCTATGAGTTCGCCGAGGGCTCGGCGCTTGCCATCACGGGACGGCTGATCCAGCAGCTAGGCACCGCCCCCGTGACGATCCGCCTCCGCGCCACGCGCTTTCACCCCGAGGAGGTTCTCAAGCCCACAGCACGCGAGCGACTGCTCGACCTCACGGCCCTGCGCCGCTGGAGCCGCCAGCGCACCGAGCCCATCTTCCCTCCCAAGACACTCGCCACGCCGAATGTGCCGTCGGGGACGCTAGTAATTATCGGTGGGGGCGGGATGCCGCAGGGGCTGTCGCAGCGCTTTGTCGAGCTGGCGGGCGGCCCGGAGAAAGCCATCATCGCCGTGATCCCCATCTCCATGCCCGACCCCCTTCCCCCCAAAGACGGCATGGCGGAGACCTTTCGCCGCTTGGGCGCCAAAGAAGTCGTCGAGCTCACGGGCCGCACCCCCGAGGCCGTGGACAAGCCCGAGGTGCTGGCCCTGCTCAAGCGCGCCACCGGAGTCTGGTTTGGCGGCGGACGACAGTGGCGCTTTGTGGATGCCTACGAAAACACCAAGGCCGCCAAGCTGATGCACGAGGTCTTAAAGCGCGGCGGCGTGATCGGGGGCAGCAGCGCGGGCGCGTCCATTCAAGGCGAGTACATGGCCCGTGGCAACCCCCTCGGCCCCGAGGACATTATCGCCGGCGGCTACGAGCGCGGCCTAGGCTTTCTCCCCGGCATGGCCATTGACCAGCACTTCACCCAGCGGAATCGCTTCAAAGACATGGAGCTGCTCATCAAGACCTATCCGCAGCTGCTCGGGGTCGGCATAGACGAAGCCACCGCTCTGATCGTCCAAGGCTCCATCGCCGAGGTCACCGGCCGCACCCGCGTCAATTTCTACGACGCCGCCAAGCCCGGCCCCGAGTCCGTTCCCAGTGGAAAGAAATACGACCTCGCCACCCGGAAAGTGATTGAGTAGCTGTCGCTCTGCGGTATAACTTATTTCCATGTTCAAACTATCTATTGCACTCACACTCACGGCTTGTGCTTTTCTCTTGCTGCCTCTGGAAAAGAGCAGCAACGCGAAGCCTAGCAAGCAAGCTCCGCAGCAGCAAGCCATCAACCTGACGCGGCTCTACAACGACACCTGCGCGAAGTGTCACGGGGAGCAGGGCGAGGGTGGCGGCGGCGGGACGAAGACTCTCTTGACGCTGGAGAAGTTCGGCGCCGAGCACGACAAGCCGTTCTTCGATGCCATTAAAAAAGGCGTCCCGGATATGGGGATGGATGCCTACGGCCCGACCATGAGCGATGAGACGATCTGGGGGCTGGTGGTTCATCTTCGTGAGCTCCAGAATAAATACACCGAGGCGCTGGTTGCGGGGCCGAAAGAGACCGACGGGGTCTACACATCCCAGCGTGCCAAGTTTCGCCTGGAGACCGTGGTGGAAAAAGGCAAGGGCCTCGCGGTGCCGTGGGGGATTGACTGGCTCCCCGACGGCAAGATGCTCATCACCAACCGCCCCGGCGCACTGCGACTGTCGCAAAACGGCGAGGTCGGCCCGGAAATCACGGGACTGCCCGCCACACGCGAGATCGGCCAAGGCGGCCTGATGGACGTTGCGGTGCACCCCAACTACGCCAAGAACGGCTGGGTCTACCTCTCGCTCACTGATCCATCGCCCACCGACCCAAAGGCGGGAATGACCAAGATCGTGCGCGGCAAGCTCAAGATCGAGGGCCTGACGGCGTCGTGGCATAGCGAGCAGACAATCTACCAGAGCAAGCCCGAGACCTACAGCCCCAGCGGTGTGCACTTTGGCTCGCGCATTGTCTTTGATAAAAAAGGCCACGTTTTCTTCAGCCACGGTGAGCGCGGCAGTGGTGAGAAAGCCCAAGACTTAGCGCTGCCCAACGGAAAGATCTTCCGGGTCAACGAAGACGGCAGTATCCCTAAAGACAATCCTTTTGTCAAAGATACCAATCAGCTCCCCGCGATCTGGAGCTGGGGACACCGCAACCCGCAGGGGCTGGTGCTGGATCTCAAGGGCAACCTCTGGGACACGGAGCACGGCCCACGCGGCGGGGATGAGCTCAACGTGATCCAGAAAGGCGCAAACTACGGCTGGCCGATTATCGCCACCTCGATCAACTACAACGACTCTCCCCTCGCGCTACCTTGGCCCAAAGAGGGGCAGAACTTCGCCACCCCCACGCTCCGCTGGCTCCCGAGCATCGGTGCCTGTGGCCTAGATGTTATGCAGGGCAGTGCTTTTCCCGAGTGGAAGGGCGATCTGGTGGCAGGGGGCCTTGCTTTGGGCGGCCCGGTGTTTCGTATTCGGGTACAAAACGGCAAGGTCGTCGAGGAAGAGAAGCTCTTCTGGCGTCAAGGCCGCGTCCGCGATGTCGCCGTCGGCCCCGATGGCATGGTCTATGTCGCACTGAATCAGCCCGATAAGATCATCCGCCTCGTGCCGGTGAAGTAGACGATGCGCTCGCTACCCGCAGCGATCTTACTTGGCCTCCTAGCACTCGGTGCCGCTCCTGGCCTCGCGCAGGAAGGGAGCGGCCAGTCGGTGAAGGACAAGCTGCGCTCGACACTCCCTCCGTGAACGGGCTGACCCGGTGAGGGATCGCCGCTCCGTGCGAGTGGTGTCGAGGGAAAGTTTCAGTTTGCGCAGCGCTATGTGGACTCCGTGCAGGAGCGCCCCCGCTGGCGCACAACACTCACCGGGCGCGTCTCGCCGCGCTTCCAGGTAGGGGTGGAGTTCAATGCCAACGCGCCCGAGGCGAAGCTCAACCCGGTGGGGAATTACTTTATCCAGCCCGAGAGCGAGAGCCGTCCGGGGATCGTGGCGGGCTTCTCCAGCGATAGAATCGGGACGCCGCGCGGGATGAGCTACTTTGTCTCCGCGCAGAAGCAGCTCGGCGGTGAAAAGGGGCGGGTTGCGCCGTATGTCGGGCTGGCCTACTCGGAGTTTGGCCGCGAGGTTCTGGTGCCCTTTGGGGCGAGCTTTGCGCTTAAAGACAACTTGGTGCTCTTGCCGATGTGCGATGGCAAGTACGGCCACACGACGCTTTCCTGGTTCAGCAAGCGCGGCGAGAGCATCAGCCTGATCGCGGCCTTCAATAAACGCGTCGGGATTGCCTTCGCAAGGAATTTTTGAGGTTCTATATGAGATGGTTTCAAGAAAAAGCACAGCGCGTCACCGGCAAGCTCCCCGCCAAGGCGCTCTGCCTCGTCTGCTCCCAGAGTGGCGAGTCCGAGGAAGAAAAGCCCGCAGGTGCGGCGAGCTACAAGGGCAAGACGTATTACTTCTGCAACAAAGGCGAAGTGGAGCGCTTTTTAAAAGACCCCGAGGCCTATATCCCGGCTCCCGTTCCGCGCCCCGCGCCGCCCTTTGCTCTAAAAACACCCAGTGGCGAGACCGTCACGCTGGAGTCTCTGAAGGGCAAGCTGGTTTTAGTGGACTTCTGGGCGACCTGGTGCGTCCCATGCGTGAAGGCCATGCCGGATATGCAGAAGCTTCAGCTAAAGTACGCCGCTAAAAACTTCACGGTAGTCGGCATCTCGCTCGACGAAGAAGGGGCCAAGAAAGTGGTGCCGTTTCTGGCAAAGTCGAAAACCAAGCTCACCTACCCGATCTTGCTCAATGGCGAGACCATCTGGCAGGCATGGGGCGTGAAGTCGGTGCCATCGGTGCTCCTGGTCAAAGACGGGCAGATTCTTCAGCACTGGAGCGGGCAGATTGATGTCAAAGAGATCGAGAGAGCGATCCAAGCGCGTTTGTAGCCGCTAGGGCTCTAGGCCAGCGGGAATGCCGCTGGGAAACTGCTGCTCGATGGCAGCTTTGATGTGCCCGATGCGGTTTCCAGGGTTGGGGTGCGTGCTGAAGAACTCGGGCGTGCGCCCCCCACCGCCCGCCGCTTGAAGTGTCTCCATCACCCCGATCATCGCGCGGGGATCGTAGCCCGCCTGGGGGAGAAAGCGCACGCCGAGCTGATCCGACTCCAGCTCATCGTTGCGCCCATACTTCATGTTCACGGTTGAGGCCACCAGCTGCGCCATCTGGGCGGTTGCCGCGCTCCGTCCGGGGTTGTTGGGATCGTAAGAAGCCACGCCCGCCGCCCCGACGAGGCCCTGCGTGAGCTGCTGCTTGGCAAGCTGCTGCGCCCCGTGCCGTCCGACCACGTGCCCGATCTCGTGGCCCAGCACTCCGGCAAGCTCGCCCTCGGTGTGGAGCCTTCGCAGGAGCGCCTCGGTGATAAAGACCTGGCCGCCGGGGAGCGCAAAGGCATTGACGGTTTTCTGATCCGCCAGTAAATGGAACTGAAACTTGTAGGGACTCTCCTTCACGGCGGCGCGCACGATGCGCTCCCCTACTTCCTCGACCTTGGCTACCGCGGCTCGGTCGCGGCTCTCCCCGCCGTACCGCGCCGCTACCTCAGGAGCAGACTGCAACCCAAGGGCGATCTCCTGATCGGTGGTCATTGCGAGATGCTGAACTTTGCCCGTGTACTCGTTGTTGCTACGGTTGCCTGCATAGCTGATCATCGTCACAATGACAATGATAAGAGCGATCATTAGTTGCGGAGAGCGTCTCATCGTGTCTATTTTACCAGAGCCACAAACTGCTCGATGGCCTCGCAGGCACGGGCAATGCCGTCTTCTTGCTGGAGCTGCTCGCCCACGCGGCGGCAGCGCTCTTGTAGCATGATGTCTGTGAGAAGCGGCTGGAGCGTAGCGGCGAGTGTCTGGGCGGTGCAGGCATCGCGGTAGACCGTACGTCCCAGCCCGGCGCGGGTGATGCGGGCGGCGTGATCTGGCTGGTCGTGGGCAAACGGGACGATGACCTGTGGCTTGCCCGCTCGCAGCGCCTGCCCCGTCGTCCCCACCCCGCCTTGGTGCACATTGACGGCGGCTCGTGGCATGAGAAGCGAGTGTGGCGCATAGGGCACGGCGAGAATGCTCGGCGGCAAGTTCGGTGGCACGGGCTGGCCACGCCCCGTGAGCAAGACCGCGCGGGCATTTAGTGCCTTGGTTGCCTTCACGGCTTCCTCAAAGAAGTTCCCTGCCGTCATCACGGCGGAGCTGCCTAGCGTAAAGACAATCGGCGGCTCGCCTGCCGCCAAAAACGCCTCCAGCTCTGGGGAAAGTGCCGCATCTTTCCCCTCCAGCGAGTCGTAGAAAGCAAAGCCGGTCTGAACCGTGCTCTGCGGCCAGTCGGGCTGGGCGGCCCCCAAGGCCGAGGAGAAAAGCGCCAGCGTCCCGAGCGGCGAGAACTGCCCCTCAATCAAGGGGTGCTTCTTGCTAGGGGGAAGGCCCAGCTCGGTGCGAAGCGCGTCCACGGGCCGCAGCCAAGGGCGGGTCAGCTGCCAGCCAAGTTTGTAGGCGAGGCGCACCAGTGATTTGGGAAGCTTGGCAAAGCCCTGCCAGCGCGGGGTGGTGGGGGGAATGCAGGGATCGTGTACAGAGAAGAAGACAATCGGCTGGAGCACGACCGAGAGAAAGGGCAGGCCGGTTTTCTCCGCGAGCAGGGGGCCAGGAAAGACAATCGTGTGGCTGATGAGCAAGTCCGCCCCGGCGCACGCCGCCGCTAGATCCGCGTAGGTGTCGCGTAGAGCAGGCATCGTCCACTCATCCATCACCGCACGAGTTCCCTTGCGTGCATCCATCACACGCTCCGCCAGCTCGCTTGCCTTCTCCGGCGAGGGCGCATCGGGACGGAGCGGCGCAAAGCGCAGGCCTGCTGCCTCCACCTTGCTCTTGTAGATCGGGCACGATGCCAGGGTGACGTCATGGCCCCGCGCCTTCAGCCCTAGGCCAATCGCCAGAAACGGATGTAGATCGCCAAACGAGCCCAGTGTCGCGAGAGTGATGCGCATAAAACTCCTTGGCCCAGTGTACTACACCTGCCTCCAGAAGCTCCAGCATAAATCGGCGGGAGAGAGATTCATCGCCCGCCGGGTAAAATACCCGTGTGATAAATAGCGACGATATCTACGATGTGGCGACGAAAGCCGCCGGGCCTGCAGGGGAGCTGCCCCTGACTGAGGAGATGCTGCGAGAGCGCCCGTCCGGGGATCTCTTTGGGCTCTCGATGAACGCGGGCATGGGCTGGGAGCCCTCGAAGGTGGTCGGGCGGGAGTTTCTGGTACTCTCGACCCTCGGGGGGATGCGCGGCGAGGACGGCAAGCCGATTGCGCTGGGCTACCACACGGGGCACTGGGAAGTCGGCTTGCAGGTGCGTGAGTGCGCCGAGGAGCTGGCGCGGCGCGGCGCGATCCCGTTCGCTGGGTTTGTCTCCGACCCCTGCGATGGCCGCAGCCAAGGCACGACCGGGATGTTCGACTCTCTTCCGTACCGCAACGACGCCGCGATTGTCCTGCGCCGTCTGATCCGTAGCTTGCCGACCCGGCGTGGGGTGATCGGGGTCGCCACTTGTGATAAAGGGCTCCCCGCGATGCTCATGGCGCTGGCCGGGATGCGAGATTTACCCTGCGCCATTGTCCCCGGTGGCGTCACCCTGCCCCCAGAACATGGCGAGGACGCGGGAAAAGTCCAGACTATCGGGGCGCGGTTCTCACACGGCCTCATCACGCTCAAAGAGGCCGCCGAAGCGGGCTGCCGCGCCTGCGCAACGCCCGGTGGCGGCTGTCAGTTCTTCGGCACCGCAGCCACGGCCCAAGCCGTCTCTGAGGCGCTCGGGCTGACGGTTCCCCATGCCGCGCTCGCGCCCAGCGGCCAGAAGATCTGGTTCGATATCGCCACCCGCACCGCCAACGCCATGCTCGCACTCGATGCCAATGGAATCAAAGGCCGCGATATCCTCACCGATAAGAGTATCGAGAACGCCATGCTGGTACATGCGGCCTGCGGCGGCTCGACCAACTTACTCTTGCACATTCCCGCCATCGCCCACGCCGCCAAGCTCAAGCGCCCGAGCGTGGACGACTGGATTCGGGTGAATAGATCCGTGCCGCGCTTAGTAGACGTGCTCCCCAACGGCCCCAACGACCACCCCACCGTGCGGATGTATCTCGCGGGTGGCGTCCCCGAGGTGATGCTCCATCTGCGCAATTTAGGGCTGCTGCATCTGGACTGTCTGACGGTCAATGGCAAGACGGTGGGCGAGAACCTGGCCGAGTGGGAGACCAGCGAGCGGCGCGAGAAAGTCCGCCAAGTCCTGCGCGACAAAGACGGCGTCGATCCCGACGACGTGATCTCCGACCCGGAGCACGCCCGCAAGAAGGGCCTCACCAGCACCGTCTGCTTCCCGATGGGCAACCTCGCGCCGGAGGGGAGCGTGATAAAAGCAACGAGTATCCACCCGTCGGTGGTGGGCGCAGACGGTGTCTACCGCAAGACCGGCCCCGCGAAAGTCTTCACCAGCGAGCGTGATGCGATTGCAGCGATCAAGGGTGGGAAAATTATTGCGGGCGATGTGATTGTCTTAACCTGCCGTGGGCCGCTCGGGACGGGCATGGAGGAGACCTACCAGCTCACCAGTGCCCTGAAGTTTCTGCCGTTTGGCAAGGAAGTCGCGCTTATCACGGATGCAAGATTCTCCGGCGTCTCCACAGGAGCGTGCATCGGACACATCGGCCCCGAGGCGCTGGCAGGCGGCCCCATCGGTAAAGTCCACGACGGCGACACGATCGAGATTATCGTGGATCGCGTGAATCTCACCGCCTCCGTGAACTTAATCTCCGACCCCGACTTCGCCACCCGCCCGCTCCGCGATGATTTAGCGCCCGACCCGCAGCTCCCCGACGACACCCGCCTCTGGGCCGCCCTCGTCACGGCATCCGGCGGCCTCTGGGGCGGCTGCGTCTACGACACCGAGAGCATCCTTGCCAAGCTGAGATGAAGTGGCCTAAGCGTGAGAAGTGGAACGAGCTGTTCGCCTTACTCTGGGAGGAGTTTCTGGACACTGTTGTCCCACGCCGCCGCTTGAACCAGCGCTTTCTAAATGCTGTAGGCCACATGAAAAAGGCACTTCTCTTCGAGGCAATGAAATGTGAATGCCGCTTCTGCGACCCATAACCGGTGAGGTCGGGCTCTTGGAGAGCCTGCTTAAGCTTCTCGACGCAGTCACTGAAGTGGGTGATGCGGTTGCGGCCCCAGCGCTTGG
>NZ_CBAYMC010000008.1:0-36725 GCF_964826245.1 Armatimonas sp.
TGATCGGGTTGCCGGTTCGGTGGTGCCACGTCCGGCACAGATCCTCCCCGATGACCTTGGTGACCGAGTACACACACCCGTGCCCGTAGGCCATCGAAGACGCATACGCCACGGCCTTCACCCCGAACTTCACGCACGCCTCAAGAACATAGAACGTCCCGTCCACGTTCACCGCAAAGATCGTCGCATCGCTCACCGGGGGAATATGGGCGCAGTGCCACGCCGCCAGATGCACCACCGCGTCGCAGCCCTCCACCGCCGCCTCAGCATCCTGTGGCGAGCGCGTGTCGCAGCGCACAAACTCCGCGCCGATAAACGTCTCACTCGGCGCTGACACATCCGCCATCCGCACCGCGTAGCCCGCCGCCAGCAGCTGCCGCACCGTCTCGCGCCCCGCCACTCCCGCTGCCCCCGTCACTAACACTTTTGTCATGACTGTACTTTACAGTATTTTCTTGAGGTAGCGCCCGGTGTGGCTGGCTTCGGGGCCGAGGTCGAGTACCCCGTCGGCGCACTTGATGACATCGAGGTTGTACTCAATCATCAAGACGGTGGCGGCTATTGCTCGACGCCCTCTTGCGGCTCTTCCCAAAGTGGGCGAGACGCGGCATGGTGCACACCGAGAAGTTGAATGGTGTCGGCGACGCCATCACTGTTTTGATCACGTAGCTCGTAGAGAAGAAACCAGACACCGCTACTGCTACGTCTGGTGCGTGTCTTGCCTGTCTGAAAACGGTGACGGTAGATGGCTCGCGAAAATGCGAGCGAGGCTTGCTCGTCAGGGTTGAAAGGTTTCTTGTCCGCGATCTGCTGAGCAATGCGCTGACAGAGTCCTGTGAGTTCTCGCTCCAATGCCGTAGTGAAGCGTTTTTCGACCCCAGCTCCAAATCCACGAAGCCAGGTGCGTGCTGAAACAATCTGCCGTCGTGCCTCATTGGTAGCAGAGAGTGCCAGCGGCTCGACGGCTCTCATGCAGCGCGAAGTTCGGCGAAGAGCGCCTCACCCGAGATAACGCGGCCTGCATCGGCGTCAGCAATGCTTCGCCCAAGAGCTTCCAGTTCAGCGGATGTGAGAGGCCGATCTGTCTCAGGATCATCGAGTAGCGAGGCTAGGGCCTCCAGAGCGACATCGAGCGCTTCGGCGGGAGAGATTCCTCGCGCACTGGCATAGGCAAGAAGACGCTTTTCGGTTTCAGGTTTTTCAATCGTCAGTGTCATGGCTCTACTTTACAGTATTTTCTTTTTTTCTAGCTATACAGCAACTCCTCAGCCCACGCGGCATCGCTAGGCGAGAGGCGCGGTTTGGGGGGAACAGAGTAGTCCACGACGCGGGCGAAGGGGCCAAGGCGACAGGCTTGCTGAAAGATCGCGGGGAGGTTGAGGGCAATATCCGGGTGGCCTTGCGTGAGCGGGACGACCACAACGGGAAGCGGGTCGCGGAGGGTGAAGGGCCAGCACTGGTAGACAGGGCCATTTCCCGCGCGGTGAAGGCAGATAACGTAGTCCCAGAAGCCGGTTTGCTCGGCGAGTGTTGAGGCAGGAATGGCGACAGTGTGCTTGCCGCCACGCAGGAGGTCTATTTCCAGTAAGTGCGTGTCACTATCGAGTAGCTCTGTCTGCTTTGCCCAGTACTCCTCGCGGCCCTCCCCTTCTTTGTTCGTCGGGCTGAGAACTTCGATAAAGGCCACAACATCGTGCCGTCCCCGCGTGGTCACGACACGCACCCGCGACGTGTGAATTTCCTGCGGCTCGACTCGAATCTCAAGCGAAGGCGAGGGAGCAAGAGCCACGCCTCCTGAGGAAGTAGCAGGTGCAGTCGCAAAGACAGGCCCGGAAACGGGGCGACGAACGACAGCAACATCGGGGTAGACCGAGTCTTGGGGCGGCAGAAGATAAACCTGCTCTTCCATTTCGGCAGCGAAGCCATCGGGAAGAGTTTGGTTAAGTTCCCCCGCGATGCAGGTAATCAGGGCGTGGTGCAAGTTGTGCCATAGCTCCACGCTCTCCAAGTAGGGGTTCATTCCAGGAAATGGCGGCATAATAGTACTTTACAGCATTTTCTTTAAGTAGCGCCCGGTGTGGCTGGCGTCGCATTTTGCGATATCTTCAGGGGTTCCGGTGGCGACGATGACGCCGCCGCCGTCGCCGCCTTCGGGGCCGAGGTCGAGCACCCAGTCGGCGCACTTGATGACATCGAGGTTGTGCTCGATCACGAGGACGGTGGCTCCAGCGTCTACCAGGCGCTGGAGGAGGGTGAGGAGCTTTTCGATATCGGCGAAGTGCAGGCCGGTGGTGGGCTCGTCGAGGATGTAGATCGTCGCGGCGTGGCTGCGCTTGGAGAGCTCGGTGGCGAGTTTGACGCGCTGCGCCTCGCCGCCGGAGAGCGTGGTGGCGGGCTGGCCGAGCTTGATGTAGTCCAGGCCCACATCGGCGATGGTCTTGACTTTTCTTGCGATACGCGGAACGGCCTCGAAGAACTCGACGGCCTCCCCGACCGACATGTTTAAGACATCGCTGATGTTCTTGCCTTTATACGTCACTTGCAGCGTCTCACGGCTGTAGCGCGCGCCCTTGCAGACCTCGCACGGGACGTAGACATCGGGGAGAAAGTGCATCTCGATTTTTAAGATCCCGTCGCCCTGGCAGGCCTCGCAGCGCCCGCCTTTGACGTTGAAGCTAAAGCGTCCGGGGCCGTAGCCGCGCACTTTTGCCTCGGGGGTGGCGGCGAAGAGATCCCGGATGAGATCAAAGGTGCCGGTGTAGGTCGCGGGGTTGGAGCGTGGCGTGCGGCCAATCGGGGACTGGTCAATGTCAATGACTTTCTCTAAAAACTCAATCCCATTGATCCCTGTGTGCGGTGAGGGCACCATGTGCGACCGATAGATCTCGTTCATCAGGCGCGGGTAGAGCGTGTCCTGGATCAGCGTGGACTTGCCCGAGCCCGAGACGCCGGTGACAACAGTCATCGTGCCCAAGGGAATCTGCGCCGTGACGTTCTTGAGGTTATTACCCCGCGCCCCGACGATGGTTAAGGAACGTCCGTCGCCCTTGCGGCGCTCGGCGGGCGGCTGGATCTTCTTGCGCCCGGAGAGATAGGCCCCGGTAATGGACTCCGGCGACTCCTTCACCAGCGCGGGCGGGCCTTGCGCCACCACGTAGCCGCCGTGAATCCCCGCGCCGGGGCCGATATCAATCAGCCAGTCGGCGGCCTCCATCGTCTCTTCATCGTGCTCGACCACCAAGATCGTATTGCCTAGATCGCGCAAGCGAATCAACGTCTCAATGAGTCTTGAGTTGTCGCGCTGGTGCAGGCCGATACTCGGCTCGTCGAGGATGTAGAGCACGCCCATCAGACCGGAGCCGATCTGGGTGGCGAGGCGGATGCGCTGCGCCTCGCCGCCGGAGAGCGAGCCCGCCGCACGGTCGAGGGTTAAGTAGCCCAGCCCGACGTTTTTTAAGAACCCAAGCCGTGCCCCGATCTCTTTTAAGATCTGCCGTGCGATCAGCTGCTCTCGGGCCGTGAGAGTAAGGCTCTCGACAAAGTCCACGGCGGCAGCAATCGAGTACGCCGTGATCTGCGAGATATTCTTACCACCAAAAAGCACGCCCAGCGCGGCGGGCTTGAGGCGCTGGCCCTTACAGGCGGGGCACGGGTTGTTTCTTCGGTACTGCTCCAGATCTTGCTTGATGTAGTCCGAGCTGGTCTCCGTCCAGTGGCGCTCCATAATCGCAATCACGCCAGGAAAGTCCGTGTCGAAGTGCCGCGTGCGCCCGAAGCGGTTCTTGGACTCCATCGTGACATTGCCCTTGATGCCCTTAAAGAGCGACTCCAGCTGCGCCTCGGTGAGCTTCTTGAGCGGGGTCTCCATCGTGAAGCCCAGCTTCTTGGCCACGGCGGCAAAGAGCGCGGTGCGTCCCTCGCTCATGATCTCCTTGCCCGATTTATAGACAAAGTACTTGATCGCGCCCTGCCCGATGCTCATCTCGCGATCCGGGGCGATTAACTCTGGGTCGAACTCGGACTGGGTGCCGAGGCCGTGGCAGGTCTCGCAGGCACCAAAGGGGCTATTAAAGGAAAACGTGCGCGGCTCGATCTCGGGCAGTGAGATGCCGCAGGCGGTACACGCAAAGTTCTCGGAGAAAAGCAGCTCCTCGCCGCCGACAATCTCCACCCCGACCAGGCCCTTGCTACGCTTGAGCGCCGTCTCGACAGAGTCCGCGACGCGCTTCTCAACGCCCGCTTTGACCACAATGCGATCCACGACAATATCAATGTCGTGCTGCTTGTAGCGGTCTAGGGTTGGGACGCTCTCTAAGTCATAGACCGTGCTGTCTACGCGAACTCTCGCGAAGCCCTCTTTTTTAAGCTCTTCAAGCTCTTTTTTGTACTCGCCCTTGCGGCCACGAATAATCGGCGCAAGGACCTGCAGGCGCGTGCCTTCGTCCATGGCCATCACCACGTCCACGATCTGGCTGGGCTGCTGCTGGGTGACGGGCTTGCCGCACTTGGGGCAGTGGGGCGTACCGACGCGGGCAAAGAGCAGGCGTAAATAGTCGTAGATCTCGGTGACCGTGCCCACCGTGGAGCGGGGGTTTTTCGACGTGCTCTTTTGATCGATCGAAACGGCAGGCGAGAGGCCGTCGATCTGGTCCACATCGGGCTTGTCCATCTGCCCCAGAAACTGCCGCGCGTAGGCCGAGAGCGACTCGACATAGCGCCGCTGCCCCTCGGCAAAGAGCGTGTCAAACGCGAGGCTCGACTTCCCCGAGCCCGAGAGCCCGGTAATCACGACCAGCCGATCGCGCGGAATGTCAATATCGAAGTTCTTAAGGTTGTTCTGGCGAGCGCCACGAACCACGATATGCGAATGAAGAGACGAAGAGGAATTAGACGAACGTGTGTTCACCCGGAGATTCTACCATATCTATCCACTTGAGACACCGCCGGTTGGAGGGGCGGAAAAATAAGACTGTCTGCATTTGTTTTCTCAGGGTATAATTTCTTCTATGAGCCAAGCTGCACTGTACCTCGACTACGCCGCCACGACACCGACTGACCCTCTCGTCCGTGAGGCAATGCTGCCCTTTCTTGGGGAGAGCTTTGGGAACCCGTCGTCGGTTCACCGCGTGGGCCAAGAGGTGCGACGCGCTCTTGACAATGCCCGCGATGTCCTCGCAGCGGCAATCGGGGCGGAGTCGGGGGAGATCTACTTTACATCAGGCGGCACCGAGGCCAATAACCTCGCCCTTTTTGGCGTGCTGATGGCCGCCAAAGAGCAGGGCCGCAACCATCTGATCACCAACCCCGCCGAGCACCATGCGGTTCTGGATGCCGCGCTCTTTGCCCGTGAGCTGGGCTTTGAGGTCACGATCGTTCCCGTGGACGAGTTTGGGATGCTGCACCCCGAAGCGCTCGCCGAGGCACTGACCGATAAAACGGCGCTGGTCTCGGTGATGCACGCCAACAACGAAGTGGGGACGATCAACCCCATTGTGGAGCTGGCAAAGCTCACGCACGAGCGCGGGGCGCTCTTTCACACCGATGCGGTACAGACCCTCGGGGCGCTGCCGCTGGATGTCACGGCGCTTGGAGTGGACTTGATGAGTGTGTCGTCGCACAAGATCTATGGGCCCAAAGGGGTCGGAGCGCTCTATATTAAAAGTGGCGTCAAGTGCTCCCCGCTCTTTCATGGGGGAAGCCAAGAGCGCCAGAAACGCCCCGGCACGGAGAATGTCCCCGGGATTGTCGGCTTTGGGAAGGCAGTTTCTTTGCTCCCTGAGTGGCGCGAGGCAACGACGGCGCGGCTCCTGCCACTGCGAGACTCGTTTATCACCCGCTTCCCACAAGCTTTTCTCAATGGTCACCCAACGGAGCGGCTGGCCAGCAATATCAATCTTTCGTTTGTCAAGCCCGATGGCGAGACGATGCTCCTGGCGCTGGACCTCTGGGGAATCTGTGCGTCGTCGGGCTCGGCGTGCTCGTCGGGGAGTATTGATCCGTCGCACGTGCTTACCGCGATGGGTGTCCCCCGTGAGCGTGCTCTCGGTGCGGTGCGGTTCTCGTTAGGACGGCATACCACTCCCGAGGAAATCGAGAAAGCGGTAGGAACCGTCCAGCGCCTGGTTGAGTCGGGACTTAGCCTGTAGAGCTCTTTCCGATGGGGCAAGAGATCCTCCGCCCTAGCCCCCCAAGAATAGAGGTAGAATTTTTCACATGACGGCTGAGCAACAACGCATTTCCGAGATGGCAGGCACACCAAAGACATGGCGACTCTGGGGGCCGTATCTGGCGGAGCGGCAGTGGGGCACGGTGCGCGAAGACTACAGCCCCAATGGAAGCGCCTGGGAGTACTTTCCCCACGATGATGCCCGCAGCCGTGCCTACCGGTGGGGCGAAGACGGCATCGCGGGGATCTCAGACATCCGCCAGCAGCTCTGTTTTGCCGTCGCACTCTGGAATGGGCAAGACCCGATCTTAAAAGAGCGCCTCTTTGGGCTGACCAACGGCGAGGGCAACCACGGCGAAGACGTGAAAGAGCTCTACTGGTACGCCGATGCCACACCGAGTCATAGCTACCTAAAATATGTCTATCGCTATCCGCAGCGGGCTTTCCCCTATTCGCAGCTGATCACGGAGAATGCCCGGCGCAAGAGTGATCCGCACTCCACGGAGTACGAGCTGACCGACACGGGGATCTTTGACGAGAGCCGCTACTTTGATGTAACCGTGGAGTATGCCAAGGCCGGGATAGACGACATCGTGATCTGTATCACGGCGCATAACGCCGGGCCGGAGCCAGCGCCACTCTGGATTCTGCCGACGCTCTGGTTTCGCAACACCTGGAGCTGGTCCCCTGAGACGCATCGCCCGACTCTCACGCGCCTCAGTAGCTCTTTGCTACAAGCAGAGCACGAGAAGCTGGGGGTTTATACGCTTGAAGCAGAGCATGACTTGCCTCTCTGGTTGACCGAGAACGAGAGCAATAAGCATAGGCTCTGGAATAGCTTAGAGAGTCCACACAATAAGAAAGATGCCTTCAACGAGAAGCTTATCTCTCAGGCTTTGAATGGCTGTGAGACCCAAGACACGGGAACAAAAGCGTGTTTTGTGGAGCAGCACATGGTTCCCGCAAACTCCAGTACATCGGTGTGGCTTCGCCTGAAGCAAGCCACCTCGGAGAGGGAGATCCCCATGCAGCGTGTGATGCAGCAGCGCAAGCAGGAGGCAGACGACTACTACGCCACGCTCGCGCCTCCTGAGGCAACGGAAACACTCAAGCAAGTGCAGCGTGAGGCGTTTGCCGGGCTGATCTGGACCAAGCAGTACTACCAGTTCGACGTCGACCTCTGGCTGGAGGGCGATCCGCTTCAGCCGCCACCTCCCAAGGCGCGAGAGGCCCAGCGCAACAGTACTTGGCATACGCTTAATGCCGCTGACATTCTCTCGATGCCGGACAAGTGGGAGTACCCCTGGTTTGCTGCCTGGGACACCGCCTTTCACATGATCCCCTTCGCGCTCATAGATCCGGACTTTGCCAAGCACCAGCTGCTCTTGCTCTGCCGCGAGTGGTACATGCACCCCAACGGCCAGCTCCCCGCCTACGAGTGGGCCTTCGGCGATGTGAACCCGCCAGTTCATGCCTGGGCCGCACTTCGTGTCTATCGGATCGAGCGCAAGCGCCAGGGCAAGCGCCGCGATGAGCCCGGCGACACGGCGTTCTTAGAGCGCATCTTTCACAAGCTTCTTTTGAACTTTACCTGGTGGGTGAACCGCAAAGACACTCAGGGCAATAACTTATTCGAGGGCGGCTTTCTAGGGCTGGATAATATCGGGGTTTTTGATAGAAGTGCGCCACTCCCCACGGGCGGCTCGCTGGAGCAGTGCGATGGCACGGCGTGGATGGCGATGTTTAGCCTCAACATGCTCGCGATTGCTTTAGAGCTGTGCAAGACCAATCTGGCCTACGAAGACGTCGCGATTAAGTTCGCGGAGCACTTTGTCTATATCGCCCACGCTCTCAACCACTCCGGCGTGCTCTGGGATGAGGCCGACGGCTGGTTCTACGATGCCCTGCGCCTGCCCGACGGCTCGACCCGCCGCCTGCCGGTGCGCTCGATTGTAGGCCTGATTCCGCTCTTTGCGGTAGAGGTGTTTGATAGCAAGACGCTGGAGGGCGTTCCGAACTTCACCAAGCGCATCAAGTGGTTTCTCCAGAACAAGCCCGAGCTCTGCGCCGAAGCCGCGCACCTTGCGTCGCCGGGCCAGAACGAGCGGGCGATCTTCTCGCTGGTCGGCCCAGAGCGTCTGCGCCGCATCCTCACCCGCGCTCTTGATCCGGCAGAGTTCCTCTCGCCGCACGGCATCCGCTCGCTCTCGGCGTGGCACCGCTTCCACCCCTTCACCCTCACGGTGGGCCATCAGGAGTACCGAGTCGCCTACGACCCCGGCGACTCCACCAGCGGGATGTTTGGCGGCAACTCCAACTGGCGCGGCCCGGTCTGGCTCCCGCTCAACTACCTGCTAATCGAATCGCTACAAAAGTTCGACTACGCCTACGGCACCAGCTTTCAGATCGGCGGCACCGATCTCTGGGGAGTCGCCACAGATATCTCCCAGAGGCTAGTCTCGCTCATCCAGTGCGAGCCGGATCATCCCCACTACCTCTTCCACGAGTACTTCCACGGCGACAGTGGCGCGGGCCTCGGTGCAAGCCACCAGACCGGCTGGACGGCGTTAGTGGCGAAGCTCATTGCCCAATCGAGTTGAGGTAAAATAGCCTCATGGCGACGGCGGAAAAGTTACTGAGTCTTGAGGAGTTCCTGGCCTGGGAGAAGGCTCAAACCGAGCGCTATGAGTATGTCGCAGGGAGCATCTATGCCATGGCAGGGATGTCCGACGAGCACAATCAGCTCTCGACCAATCTTGTCACGGCTTGCGCGGCGCATCTGACCTCGCCCTGCCGTGTCCGAGCAGAAGGGCTGAAGGTTCAGATCGGGGCGACGTTTCTCTATCCCGATGCCATGATTCTCTGCTCTCCCCCACTTTTCTTTAATGCCCGTCGAGACACGATTCTCAATCCGACGGTTATCTTTGAGGTTCTCTCCGAGTCCACGGAAGCCTTTGACCGGGGTGAAAAATTCCGGCGCTACCGTAGCTTGGCAAGCTTAAAAGCGATTGTCTTTGTTTCCCAAGATCGGATTTTAGTGGAGTGCTGGAGTCGCAAAGACGATGCCTGGCAAGCGCAAGAGTGGGAAACGATAAACGAGATTATGGAGATCGAGGCACTTAGCCTACAAGTTCCCCTGACAAAAATCTACGACGGCCTGGAATTTCTGGACTTGGTACAATAGTTCACCATGTCTTCGTCTGTGCCGCTGACGCTTGAGGAGAAGCTCAAGAACCTACCTACCAACCCTGGCTGCTACCTCTACAAAGATGTGGAGGGGCAGATTATCTATGTCGGGAAGGCGATTAATTTAAGAAACCGGGTGCGCTCGTACTTTCAGAAGTCGGCCAACCACACGCCCAAGACGCGGCGGCTGGTGTCGCATATCGTGGACATGGACTGGGTGCTCACGGACACGGAGCTGGAGGCGCTGATTTTAGAGTGCAATCTGATCAAGAAGCACCAGCCGAAATATAACGTCCGGCTGAGGGACGACAAGCAGTACCCGTATCTCATGCTCACCACCAGCGAACCGTTTCCCAGAGTTTTAATCACACGCCGCGTAAAGCAGGGCGATGGGAATAAGTACTTCGGGCCCTACACTAACGGCGCAGCAGTACGGGACTCCGTGGACCTGATCTACCGGGTCTTCCCGCTGGTGACGTGCAAGAAAGAGTGGACCAATAAGAAAGAGCAGAAGCCGTGTTTGTATCACCACATGGGCCGCTGCCCCGAAGCGCCGTGTGCGGGCCTCGCGGATAAAGAGCGCTACGACCAGACCGTCAAAGACACGGAAGTCTTTCTGCAAGGCCGCCAAGACTCACTGGCAAAGGCGATTCACCTCAAGATGGAGACGGCGGCAGAGAACTTAGAGTTCGAGCGGGCGGCCAAGCTACGCGATCAATTGGTGGCGATCAACACGATTGTCGAGCGCCAGAAAGTGGTCAGCACCACGACGGGTGACCAAGATGTCATGGCTGTGGTCGCCGACGAAACCGGGGCGGCCGTTCAGATGTTCTTTATCCGAGGCGGCAAGCTCATTGGCCAAGAACACTTCTTACTCGACGGCGCAGAAGACGGCGTGGCGGAGGCGACCGGCGAGTTTCTCAAGCGCTACTACCAGGACGCCAGCTACGTCCCCAGTGAGATCCTCCTGCCCGCACATGTCGAGGAGCTAGAGATCATCGAGAGCTGGCTGCGGCAGAAACGTGGCACAAAAGTGACCCTCTCCGTGCCCGAGCGCGGCGAGAAAAAGCGCCTGATGGAGCTCGCCTCAGCCAATGCGGAGCAAGCATTAACGCAGCTACGGGCGGCCTCGGCGGCGGAGCAGAGCCGCATTGACAGTGCGCTCCGTGAGCTAGCTGTGGCGCTCGGGATGCCCGAAAACTCCCTTAACCGAATCGAGGCCTACGACAACTCCAATATCCAGGGCCGCTTTGCCGTCGGCGGTATGGTGGTCTTTGAGCGGGGCAAGCCCAAGAAGAGCGAGTACCGGCGCTTTAAGATCCAGAGCCTCCCAGACAACACCCCCAACGACTTTGCCATGATGTTCGAGGTGCTCTCGCGGCGCTTCTCGCAGATGACCGAGGGCAATGTGAAGTTTACCCAGCGTCCGGACTTAATTATCGTGGATGGCGGCAAGGGTCAGCTCTCGGCGGCCCAAGACGCCATGAAGCAGTTTGGCTACGACTTCCCCATGATCGGCCTCGCCAAACAGTTCGAGCAGGTCTATCTCCCCGGTGCCCACGAGCCCATCGAGTTTCCACGCAACGCCCCCGCTCTCTTTCTCTTGCAGCGTGTCCGGGATGAAGTCCATCGGTGGGCCATCACCTACCATAGAAATGTCCGAGGCAGCGCCGCCAACATGAGCGTTTTAGACGAGATCCCTGGCATCGGCCCTCTGCGCCGCCGCAACCTCCTGAAGTTCTTTGGGAGTGTCGTCAAGATGAAAAAAGCCAGCGCGGAAGAGCTAGCCAAAGCCCCCGGAATGAGCGCCAAGCTCGCGCAAGAAGTGTTTGACTATCTGAAAGGGACGTAGCACCGCCGGTTAGAGCGGCGGTGCTGGAGAGCGCTACGCGCTACGAAGGCCATTCCGGCCATAATATTCGAAATTTTGTATGGGCGGCACGCCCTTTGTAGCCGAAGGCTCTCCAGTCCCCTCGTTCCAATCGAGGGGACTCTAACCGGCGGGACTACTCAGCGCTGCCTTCAGATCACCGCCCGTTCCCGGTGTGGCTTCGGAGAGATAGAGGGCGCAGCGGATGAGGCCGGCCCAGGTGGAGAGGCGGGCGGCGTGGATGTTCCAGCCTTGCGCGGTGACGGTGCGGAGGAGCGCGTGGATAGCGCCAGGGCCGCGGGGGACGACCACATCCAGCAGCGTTAGCTCATCGTCGGCGGGCTCCAAGCGCAGGTTCTGGGTCGTCCCCAGCGAGGGCTCCGGGCGACGGCGGCGCGTGAGGAGGTCATCTACCGTTTCTTCGCCGCCGAGAACTTTCCCCAGTGCCGTTGCCAGCTCGCCACGCATCTGGCGGTCCAGAGGGTGGTCGCGCTGGTCAATCGTCAGCGTGTCTACCACGATCGCGCGGCCACTTGGCATCGGGCGAGTGAACACTTGGGCAGCATGGAGGCGGATGTCGTAGGCATGGAGAACGCCGGTGATCTTGGCAAGCAAGCCCGGCTTGGGATCGTCGTAGGCCACCAGAGTGAGCTCCGTTTGCTGGGTGCCAGGAAGGGTTCGCAAATCGGTGACAACCCCACGCTCCGCCTCGCCACTCGTGAGCGCTCCGATCATTGCCAGGTGCAGGCTCATGGTCTCCAGTGGGATATTGAGCAAGTAGGCGGCAGGCATCGCGCTGGCATGCGCCTGCACGGCATCGGCCTCTTCGTGGGTCGCTTTGGAGGCGAGGCGACGACGAACCCGATCCCGTAAGCCATCCAAGCGCCGGGCTTCCTCATCAGGGTCGGCTTGCAACGAGTCGCTCTCCAGCGCCCCCATCGTCCGCCCAAAAAGTTCTTCCAAAAGCCGCGCTGTCATGTCCGTCCAGACCCCAGAGCCAACCGCAGAGGTGTCTGCCCAGGTCAGTAAGTAGAGCATCTTCAGGTGCTCCGCATCAGGAATTTGGCGCACGACTTCACGGATCGTCTCCGGGCGGCTTAGGTCACGCAGGCGGGAGATCTCCGCCAGCAGCAAGTGCCAGCGCACCAGAAAAACCACGCTTGTCGTGCGCTGGGGATAGGCTCCTAGGCGCTCACTAATTGCTGCCGCACGCTCCGCCCCCGTCAGCTCATGGGGCGCACGCGTACCGTCTAGCATCACGGGCCACTGCTTACCCAAGTCATGGAGTAGCGCTCCCAAATAGAGAGTCGCCGGAGACTCAAGCGAGGAAAAGACCTCACGATACGTCTCGGGAAGATCGGGATCCGGTGGAGCTTCGGGTCGGAGACGTACCAGATTGCGCAGCACTCGGAGCGTGTGCTCGCCCACGGTCCAGGCATGTGCAGGGTCGTAGGGCACCAATCCCATACAGGCTTCCAGCTCGGGCAAGAGTGCCTTCAGGAGCCCGGTGCGGTGCATTCGGCGCAGGGTCTGCTCCGCATCGCCGGGCTGCATCAGCAAGTTCAAAAAGCGTGTCCCTGCCTCGGTGGGGAGCCCTTCGCGTGCGACCAGCTCCTCGATGGCTTCAATCGTGGCGGGAGCTAGCTCTAGCTCGTAGCGCTGGCAGAACTCCAGCGCTGTGAGAGGCCAGTGTGGATCGGCGGCCACCCGGCGCGGCTCTGCGACGATCACCGTGCGGCGCAGAGACGCCAGCCCAGAGTCGGTGCCTAGGGCGAGAGGCGCTTCCAGGCAGCGCTGCATGATCTTATCCGAGAGAGCGAAGGCATCCTGTGCATGGCGGTAGTGCTGGCGCATGAACACCTCGACCGGAGGAACCTCTCCTAAGCCACGAATTCCCAGGTGCTCCGCAATCTCTTCCTGCCGTGTCGCGCTCAGTCGCTCTCGGCGCTCATTGGCAAGCAGGTGTAAAAGATTACGGACTTTATAGAGATGCTCCCGCGCCTCTTGAAGACGAGTTTTCTCACTCGCCGTCAGAATATGTCGCCGTACCAGCTCCCGCCAGAGCGAGTCGCCGGTCTTATCAAAGCGTGCTCGTGCCATCCAGAGCGCCGTCTGGATATCGCGTAGCCCCCCAGCTCCCTCTTTTAAATCGGGCTCCACTACAAACGGCGACTCCCCGACTCGCTGGCGAACTCTCTCACGCTCCGAAATTTTTCGAAAAAGAAAGTCCGCAATATGAAGGCCGGGGCTATAAATGCGGTCGAACCTTGCAAAGAGCGCTCCATCGCCAGCGATCACGCGAGCCGAGAGAAGTGCAGTCTGGGTCTGATGATCCAGCCGATCTCCTCCGATCTCTGAGATATGGCGGTAGGCATAGCCCACTTTAATGCGGGCACCGGCCATCAGGACATCCATCACGAGGCGAAAAGCCTCACGAAGAAGCGATGGGTCATCGTCGCGGTCCACTAAGAAGGTCAGGTCCACATCCGAGTAGGGCGCGAGTGCTCTCTGGCCGTAGCCCCCCGTGGCGAGCAGGGCAATCCCTTGAGGACTCTGCCCCGAGCGCTCCGAGGCAAGCACGAGCAGGCGACGCAAGACGGCATCGAGCAGATCGCTATGGGCCTGTGCCCAGCTCCGCCCCCCGGTATCGGGGAGCCAGCGAGCACGCAGCTCGGCACGAGCTTGAACGAGATAGTCAGTAAGAGAGCGCTCGTCGCGAAGAGTTGTTAGGATAGTGGTGTGGAGAGAATTGGACACGATTGAAAGTTTTATACCACTTTGTGCAAAATTCGGGTACAATGCCCGGCAATACGTCCAAAGTGTGATGCTCCCTGAGGATCGGGGAGAATTTAGGAGGATGAGGTTAATGAAGTTTCAGAAGGCACTATGCCTAAGTGGAGTGGCGCTGGTGGTGGCGGGAATGCACCCCGCTCAGGCGCAAAAAGATGGTATTGAGCGCAACCTTGCGGGCATTCGCATCAACTCTTCAGCGAAGAGCATCTTATCTATTTTCGGCAACCCGAACGACATTCAAATCGGCGATGTCGCGGTTCGTCCTCCCACACAAGCAGGCGGTCAAGGTCAGCAAGGCCAAGGTGGCATGATGGGTGGCGGCGGTATGGATGGTGGCATGATGGGTGGCCCCAGTGGGATGTCGGGTTCCATGGGCGGCATGATGGGCGGTAGTAAGATGGGCGGCCCCAGTGGAATGTCGGGTTCCATGGGTGGTCCCAGTGGAATGTCGGGTTCCATGGGCGGCCCCAGTGGGATGTCGGGTTCCATGGGCGGCCCCAGTGGGATGTCGGGTTCCATGGGTGGCCCCAGTGGGATGTCGGGTTCCATGGGTGGTCCCAGTGGAATGTCGGGTTCCATGGGCGGCATGATGGGCGGTAAGATGGGCGGCGGTCCCAGCATGGGCGGCTCCAGTGGAATGTCGGGTTCCATGGGCGGCATGATGGGCGGTCGTGGTGGCATGATGGGCGGCGGTGATATGGAGGGCGGTGGTATGGGAGGCCCTGGGAGTATGGGTGGCGGCATTGGTGCCTTTGGCCAGACTGTCTCTTCCTCCACACTTCAACAGGAAGTGACCTGGAGCTACTCTATGAAGGCGCTCGACGCGAAAAAGCAAAAGCAAGCTATTGGCTACGACTTCCTTGTCTCCCCCGAAGGAAAAGTCTCCCAGATTCGCATCACGGGCTATGTTCCCCGTACTCGCAATGACAAGAGTGCGAAGGGACTCACTCTTGGCTCGACCTACAAGGACCTGATCCGAACCTACGGTTCGCCCAAGTCCGTGATGAAAAGTGGTGAGCTCCTCGTGTGCTCCTACCCTAAGCAGCACATTGAGTTCCAGCTCATGAACATGAAGTATGTCAACGGCTACACCGATCCCTATAACGGTATCTACAAAGTCGTGGCGATTCAGATCAACGCAACCGAGTAGGAAAATCTCGAAAGCCCCCGGCGCGAAGTTTCGTGCCGGGGGCTTTGCTTTTTGGGGTATGATGAGTTCCCCATGGAGCTAAGTGAAAAAGATGAAATCCGCCAGCGCGTTGATCTGGTCGAGTTTATCTCGCGCTACACGGCTCTGAAGCGCTCCGGGCGGACGTTTAAGGGATTGTGCCCCTTTCATAATGAAAAAACGGCGTCGTTTACCGTAGATCCCGATCGAGGCTCGTGGCACTGCTGGGGTGGTTGCTCAACGGGTGGCGATATCTTTGCCTTTGTGATGAAGGCCGAGAGCCTCACGTTTCCCGAGGCGGCGGAGCGCTTAGCCAGCATCGCTGGGGTAACTCTTACCTACAAAGGCGGCCAGGACCCTTCGGAGGCAGCTCGTCAGCGCGATGAAAAAGAGCGGCTCTATAGCGCCAATGCGGAAGCCACACGTTTTTTTCGCAACTTTCTCGGGAAAGCAAAGCTGGCACAAGACTATATCAAAGAGCGCGGTCTTGCCCACGAGACTCTGGAGAACTTCCAGGTCGGCTATGCGCCCGACGAGTGGAGCGCCCTCTCTCGCTATCTTCAGGGGCGCGGTGTCTCTATGGACGATGCGGAGCAAGCGGGCCTCAACTTTCCCTCGCGGCGAATTCAGGGCGAGTTCACCGATAAGTTTCGCGGGCGACTGATCTTCCCGATAATTGATGTTCAGGAGCGCGTCGTGGCGTTTGGCGGGAGGATCATCCCCAACCCCGACCTCCCACCTGATACCAATGTCGGGCCTAAGTACTTAAACTCGCCCGAGACCCCTGTCTTCTCCAAGAGCCGGATTCTCTACGGCCTCAACCGTGCCCGAAAAGCGATTAGCGATGCAGACCGGGTGCTGGTGGTCGAGGGCTATATGGATGTCATCGCGGCGCACCAAGCCGGGATTGAGAATGTGGTTGCGACTCTGGGAACCTCGCTCACGGATGAGCATATTCGCATCCTGGGGCGCTACACCAAAAATATCCTACTTTCCTTTGACTCCGATGAAGCGGGCGTTCGGGCAGCGCTCCGGGCAGCGGAGCTGTTTACCGCGCATGGCCCCGAGTTTGCTCTCCGAATCTTGGCGATGCCGGAGGGGGACGACCCCGACTCCATGCTGAGACGGGGCAATATCGCAGGTTTTCGCAAAGCCATGGACAGTGCACGTGGCGTCCCCGAGTTTCGGATAGATGGCCTCAAGCGCCACTTCGATCTCACTGATGAGCAGGGCCGGATGAACTACTTACGTGAGGCCGTTCCCATTCTGGCGGAGGTGCGCTCGTCACTGGAGCTGGACTTGCTGGTGCGACGGCTCGCACCACAGCACCCGTCGTTTGGCTCGGGGACGCGTGCGGAGGCCTCGATCTTGGCGGAGGTGCAGCGCTGGCGCTCACAACGTCCTGGTAGCACGTCCCCCCAGAGCGAGGATGTCTTGACCCCCACCCCACCACGCCCTCGCTACGAGCGTGGCGCGGGAACTGGGAACGGAGGCGGCAGTAGTGGTGGCTGGCAAAAAAATAATAACAATAGCGGCTGGCAGCAGCGCTCGCGGTACAACCAGCCCCCCCCGCGCCCCGAAGCCCCTCTTGCCCCGCCAACCTCTGCGATTGAGAAGGCCGAACGTGCCGTGCTGCGCGGCCTGCTCACCGACGAGTGGCGGCCCTTGGTTCTGCGCGAGCTGGATCGGGCCGCACAGGCGCTGGCTTGTCTTCCCAGCGAGCTTCTGGCGCACCCACAAGCACAGCGTCTGGTGGATGCCCTCTATCCCCTGCTCTCAGGCCGCGTCTCGCTCCAGCGTGCACTGGACCAGCTTGCCGACCAGGAGCTGGCCTTTTTCGCCTCGAATTACACCATCTCGACCTCAGGGGATGCCCCACTTTCCGAGCAGGCCCTCCGTGATTGTATCCATGAGCTGGTTCTCAAACACCCTCCACAGAATATTCGTCTGATTCAAGAAAAGCTGGCAGGAGGAATTAGCTTGACTAATGAAGAAATGATGGATCTAACCGCTTGGACACGTGCCAAGAAGCGGGTTGGTGAAGCAAGCCCTTGAAAACACGAATGCCTTTTGTAAGCGACCTGTCCTTTTCCAACGAGTCGTCCGACATGCCTGAGGATAGCCTGGGTGGCTGGCTCAACATGATCGGGCGTGGCCGCCTGCTGACTCTGGACCAAGAGATCCGGCTGGCACAGCGGATCGAGCGAGGAGATGAAGTCGCGCGTGCGCGTCTGACAGAGGCAAATCTTCGCCTCGTGGTCTCCATTGCACGCCGCTACCAAGCCCGTGGGCTGACCCTGGCGGATCTGATTCAGGAAGGCTGTCTCGGGCTTATCCGTGCCGTCGAAAAGTACGACTGGCGCAAGGGCTACAAGTTCTCGACCTGTGCGACTTGGTGGATTCGCCAGGCGATCCTGCGCGCTCTGGCGGAGCAAGGTCGCACCATTCGGCTCCCGGTGCACGTTATTGAGTCTATCCAGCGTGTCCTGCGCACCAGCCAGCTCCTGCGCCAGGAGCTAGGGCGCACTCCCACGGTAGAGGAGCTCTCTTTTCAGCTTCAGATGCCGGTTAACCGCGTTCAGGAGACCCTACGTGCGCTCCCCGAGACTCTCTCTTTAGACGGCTCCTCCGGCGAGGACTCGGAGCAGGCCTGCCCTCTTGATTTCTTAGCCGATCCCAATGCGCTGAACCCCACCGATGCGGTGAGCCATCGGCTCCTGCGTGATCAGCTAGAGAGGGCACTAGCGCTCCTCACCGAGCGAGAGCGGGATGTTGTCGTGCTCCGTTTTGGCCTGCGCGGCGATGGCACTCCCCAGACCTTGGAAGAAGTAGGCCGCCACCTGCAAGTGACCCGCGAGCGTGTCCGACAGATCGAGAGCAAGGCAATGGGCAAGCTCCGTAGCCCCGACTGCCTGCATCTGCTGCGCGAGTTTACCGGGTAGCTCGCCATGCCCTCCGGGAAAGTCCACGACAAAATCACCTTGGTGGGCGCTATTATCGCTATCCCTGTTTGGTGGTACTTAACCCCGGCTCCGCAAAACGGGGCTATTGGAGGCACGCTGGTGGTCTCCACTCTGTTCTCAGGCTGGTTGCTCTCTCCCGATCTTGATCTAAACTCTTCGATCTACAAGCGCTGGGGACCGCTGCGCTTTTTATGGTACCCCTACCAGAAAATGATCCCCCATCGCTCGTGGATCTCGCACTCGTGGTTTCTCTCTCCTTTGATGCGTGTGGGCTATCTGCTTGTCATGACATGGCTTATGTCCTGGGCGATGCTCTGGGGAATTCGCCAAGCATCAGGTCTAGGGCCAGGTGTGCCAGAAACCACTCCTTTAGACCTCGTTCAGTCACTTTATAGTCGCTATCCACAACATACACTGATGACTATACTTGGTCTAATCTTCGGCACCGCGCTTCATACAGGTGCAGATACCCTATATAGCTCTCTCAAAAGACGTCAATAACATCCGAACGATGTGGCAGGCAATGTGGTTGGAGCAGCGACCGACAAAGCGGATGATCTCGCAGGTGATGCCGTCTCAGGCACTCCCAAGTGGCTTATTCCCGGACTCATTGGTCTGGCTATCATAGCACGTGCGGCGTTCATTGGGTTGCCATGCCCCACAAAAAACGCTGGAGCAGTTCTCTGCCCCAGCGCTTTCCTAGGTTTCGCCTCGCGCCTAAGCGGCGTCTAGTGAGATCTGTGAGCCCTCTACCAACATTTTGTAGCCGAGCTTCTCAAAGAGACGCACCGGCACAAACATCATATCGGAGTCAATAAACGGCGCGGCCTGGAGTTCCAGAGGCATTCCGTTGATATCCACGATGGGATTATCAGCTTGAACCTGAAGATCGTACTCGCCTAGCTTGATCTTTGCCACTTTCAGGTCGTTGTCAAAGTCAGCATAGCCCCCAAGGGACTGCGCAACATTGGCAAGCGGCACAAAAGTAGTTCCCTCACCCAAAATGGGCTCCGTGATTCCATCGATATCAAAACCATCAATCTTGTAGGGCATAGTTGCCTCCTAATTTATTTGGTGATGATCTTGTTCATCAGTGTGGTGATACCTGCGGTTTTCGCAAGCTCTTCTGCCTTAACCTTGAGTTCCTGATTCGCAACGGTTCCCGTCAGAGCCAGCTCACCCTTGTCGTTCTTGACAACTTTGACACCTTCGAGACCAGGAACGGCATTGATTGTCTTGGTAATGGCTTCCGTATCAATCGCGCCTGCAGCCATCTTGCTACCAGCATCTGCCATCTTATCGCCAGCAGCGGCCATCTTACCACCGGCATCTGCCATCTTGTCACCTGCGGCAGCCATCTTGTCACCTGCGGCAGCAGTCGTATCCGTAGCAGCTTCTTCCGCCTTGGGACAGCCCATGAGAACAACCGAGAACACGGACAACGTCACAGCAAACAGAGCAAATTTTCTATACATGGTGTATTCCTCCTACCCAACACAGCCTAGCTGTTTTTTCTGTTTTTGTCAAGTATTTTCTGTTTAAGTTTAGCAGTAATAACCAATTATCACCGCTTGCTACCAGCACTATTTTTTGGCATAATGTGCCCCATGACACTCACTCCCGACTGGCTTGTCCAGCCCCCTGCGCTTCGTGCCGAAGTGCTGATAAAGGAAGAGGCAGGTAGCAAGACACTTCAGCTCCAAAATGGCCTTGTCCGGCGGGTCTTTCGCCTCTCCCCCGATGCCGCCACGGTGCGCTTAGACCACTTGCTAACAGGCGAGGCGTTTCTGCGCTCGGTTGGGCCCGAGGCACTGGTCACGATTGATGGGAAAGAGCTTGCGGTAGGTGGTCTGACAGGGCAGCCCAACCAAGCCTTCTTAAAGCCTGAGTGGCTTCCTCAGCTCAAGACCAGCCCTGAGGCGCTGCACTTTACCAGCTTCTCCGTCGGTAAGCCCACTCCCCGCTTTGCGGCGGCAACAGCTCCCTCGGGTGTCTCTCTGGACTTGAGGTTTTCCGCCTCCCGCCTCGCCGTAACGGTTCACTACGAGCTCTACGATGGCCTCCCTGTTTTTGCCAAGTGGCTGACGATCACCAACACGGGCAGTCAGACTGTCCGACTGACGACGTTCACCAGCGAGCGGCTTGCCTTTGTGGAGCCTGAGTCGGTGGTGGATAAGATCGAGCGCTGGGAGCAGCCGAATTTTTCAGTCTCGACGGACTACAGCTTCGGCGGGATGGGCCAGAGCAACTCCAATAAAACGGTTCATTTCGTGCCCGACCCCGCCTACCAGACTCAAGTCAACTACGAGCGCCAGACGCCATGTCTACTGGAGGTGCGCCCGCCCTATGGCCCCGACATTGACCTTGCCCCCGGAGCCAGCACCGATAGTTTTCGGACATTTCTGCTCCTCCACGACTCTACAGAGCGGGAGCGCAAGGGGCTGGCTCTGCGCAAGATGTACCGCTCACTGGCTCCCTGGGTTTTAGACAATCCACTTCTGCTCCACGTGACAACCACCAACCCGGAGACAGTCAAGACGGCGATTGACCAGTGCGCCGAAGTTGGCTTTGAGATGGTGATTCTGAGCTTTGGCAGTGGCCTGAACATGGAAGATACCTCGCCACAGAATATCGCCAAGTTCAAAGCGCTGGCCGACTATGCCCACAGCAAGAAAATCCGTCTGGGCGGCTACTCGCTTCTGGCCTCACGGCGGATCTCCGATGAGCACGATGTGAAAAATCCCAACGGGGCGATCTTTGGCAATAGCCCGTGTTTGGGGAGCAAGTGGGGAGTCGAGTACTTTGAGAAGCTCAAGAAATTTCTCAGCGAGACAGGCTTTGATATTCTAGAGCACGATGGCAGCTACCCCGGCGATATCTGCTCCGCGACAAATCACCCCGGCCATAAAGGCCTCGCCGACTCGCAGTGGGCTCAGTTTATGCAGATTCGGGACTTCTACCACTGGTGCCGTAGCAAGAATATCTACCTCAATGTCCCGGACTTTTACTTCCTCAATGGCTCCAACAAGACCGGCATGGGCTACCGCGAGACCAACTGGAGCTTGCCCCGCGCCGAGCAAGTGCTCCACGCGCGCCAGAATCTCTTTGATGGCACCTGGGAGAAGACCCCGAGCATGGGCTGGATGTTTGTGCCGCTGGTGCAGTACCAAGGCGGTGGCGCGGCAGCGACCATCGAGCCGCTCCGCGAACATCTCCCTGACTACGAGCGCCACCTCCAGAACAATCTTGGGTACGGTGCACAAGCCTGCTACCGTGGCCCGCGCCTCTACGACTCGCCAGAGACCAAGGCTCTGGTCGCAACGTGGGTGAGCTGGTTCAAAACCCACCGTGAGATTCTTGAGAGTGATGTGCTCCACCTACGCCGCCCTGATGGCCAGGACTGGGACGGCGTGCTCCATGTCAACCCTAGCCTCAAAACCAAAGGTATGGCCGTGCTCTTCAACCCTACCGACCAGCCCCTCACCCGAGAGCTGCGCTTGCCACTCTACTACGCTGGGCTCACCAAAAGTGCCAAGCTGAAAATCGGAGCAGGGAAAGCAAGTACGATCCGCCTAGAGCGGGACTACTCGGTGACGATCACAGTAACCATTCCCGCCAGCGGCATGCAGTGGGTGACGGTAGAGTAGCCCGCTCCTCTTAGTTTGTGAGCTTTCGACGGTGCTGGCGGTACTCACGCTCTAGCTGGGAGACGAAGTTTCGCAGCCAGTCCTGTACCCAGTCGTTGGTTGCGCCCATCAGCGGCAAACTCTCCCGCTCACGGGCGATCCGTAAATTGGTGATACCCGCGTTGCGCAGTGCCTGGATATGGGCCTCCCGAATCCCACTCACCTCCATCATGCGCTCAATGGAGCACCGAGTAAGCTGCTCCTCAACCCATTCCTTCTGGGTCATTGCCAACACAGACTCCAGAACTGGATTTCTCTCCAGCTCCTTTGGCATTGGCAGCACAGCGTTTGAGCACGACTGTCGAAAAAGCGATTTGAACCATTCCATACTTTCAATATCAGTTCAACAACTTTTTATGTTCATAGTAATTTTATTTTTTCTTGCCTATCTCGTGCCCCGCTTTTGAGAACTGAGCGCACTTTTTCAAACCACGAACTCTCGCCGAGCTGATGTCGCCTAATGGCTACCTAGAGGTTCAGATTCACGGTGGCATGACCGTGGATGGTATCGAGTACGTCGAGGTGCGCCACGATATAATTTCAGAAAGAGAAAACAGTGCAATGGTTATGCAAACGCAACCTGCTCAGATCGGCCCAGACATGAACCCGGATGCCCGGCTTGACGAAGTCCTGGCGCGTTTCCTCTGCGTGCACCTCATCACCGACAATGGCCTCAGTCTCTTCCGACTAATCCCAGCCGATCTACTCACCCCTTTGCCATCCTAAAATGCCTAACATCTCCCCTCCTTTACCAACGATAAGTTTCTTACATCCTGCGCTTAAAGAGCTTCTTGATGAGCACCTCACAGAAAATGGTGAGCTACTGCCTCCCTGGAAAGCCTACCCAACCTACGAACGCTATAGCCTTGGTTGGCGCATGGGGGAAGGACAAGATTTTATCCATTTATGGCACGACCTTCTCCAATTGTGGAACATAGAAACCCGCTTGGAGTACTTCCGTTGTCACCTACCGCTTCCACTCCCGTGGCTTGACTACGTAGCCCTTACCTTTGGCTATGAGGACAAAGATTCTTCGCTCCTCCGAATTGAATCTGCAGAGCACGCCCAACAGATAACTAGCGATCCTACGCATTTCTCAGGCATCCGCTGGCTCGCCAGCCAAGGGCTGTGTGATTTCGACGAATTTGTGGCCTGGCTTCGCTCAGAATTTTCTTGAGCCTGGAGGCCCATTTATGGGTCTTGCCGCGCCAGCGGGCCGCTTCAGCCGCCCGTTTACGCGCCCGTTTCCCGTGCGGTGAAATCGCCGTGTCGCCCGGTATAATGGCCGCATGTCCACCCCGTTTGTCCACCTCCACAACCACTCCGAGTTTTCGCTTCTTGATGGCGCTTCCAAGATCAAAGACATGATCAAGTATGCCGTGGAGATGGAGATGCCCGCGCTAGCCCTCACCGACCATGGCGTGATGTACGGTGCGTTTGAGTTCTACCAGGCAGCCCGTGCGGCGGGGATAAAGCCGCTGGTGGGAACCGAGCTGTATGTGGCGACACGGGGGAGAAAAGACCGCGATCCCAAGAGAGACGGCAACCATCACTTAGTCGCGATTGCCAAGAATGAGACGGGCTATAAAAATCTTATGAAGCTGGTGACGTTGGCGTCGCTGGAGGGGTTTTACTACAAGCCGCGTGTGGACAAAGAGCTGCTGGCGGAGTACTCCGAGGGCCTGATTATTAGCTCCGCATGTCTGGGCGGCGAGCTGGCGCAGGCAGTGATGAAGCAGGGCTACGAGGAGGCCAAGAGTGTCGCGGCGTGGTATCGGGAGGTCTTCAAAGACGATTTCTATCTCGAAGTGCAGGGCCACCACGCCTCGGGGCAGTGGGACGTCAATGAGACCGTCAAGCGCATCAGCCGCGAGATGGGCATTAAGATGGTCGCCACCAACGACAGTCACTACTTAAAGGCCGAGGACGCCGACCCACACGACGTGCTGATCTGTATCCAGACAGGCACCACGGTCAATGACCCCAAGCGCATGCGCTACGAGCCGCGTGAGTTCTACCTCAAAACCTATGCCGAGATGATGGGCTCGTTTGAAAACTTCGCGCCCGATGCGATCGAGAACACGCTAGAAGTCGCGGAGAAAGTGAATCTAGAGATCGAAGTGGGACGTGCCCCCATGCCCGTGATGGGCGTGGATCCTGGCAGTGATGCCCAGACCACGATGATCCGGATGTGCTGGGAAGGACTAGAGCGCCGCCTGCCCAAGCACGAGCTGGAGCATAAAGAGCGTCTGAGCTATGAGCTGGATATTATCGAGAAGACGGGCTTCGCACAGTACTTTCTGATTGTCCGCGATATCGCCCAGCACGCGCGACAGAGTGGGATTTTCTTTGGCGTTCGCGGCTCGGCGGCGGGCTCGCTGGCGTCGTATTGTCTGGGCATTACGGATCTTGATCCCATCGAGTACAACTTGACGTTTGAGCGCTTCTTGAACCCTGAGCGCGTGACCATGCCCGATATTGACATGGACTTCGAGGACACGCGCCGCGCCGAAGTGATCGAGCACGTGACCAAGCAGTACGGGAAAGACAACGTCAGCTACATCACGACTTTTGGGACGCTAGGCGCAAAAGCGGCGCTCCGCGATGCAGGTCGGGCGCTGGCCATGCCCCTGCCCGATGTCGATAGGATCGCCCGCATGATCCCCGCCCTGCCGCTGGGGATCTCAATCAAGCGCGCGATGCACGGCTGGGAGGAGAAAGACTACCCCGGCAACCCCGAGATGGTCGCGGCCTATGAGAACGAAGAGCTAGCTCGAAAGCTCATTGACACGGCCCAGCGCATCGAGGGAATCACCCGCAATGAGTCCGTCCACGCCGCCGGTGTCATGATCGCGGATAGGCCCTTGGTCGAGTACACGCCGCTCCGAAAGCTCAACGACGGCTCCCTGGCAACGCAGTACCCACACAGCTCACTGGAGGCAATTGGGCTACTGAAGATGGACTTTCTCGGGCTCATCAACCTCTCGATTCTGGGACGCGCGGTCAAGCTCATTAAAGAAACGCGCGGCGAGACGATAGATGTCTGGGACATCCCCCTGGACTATAGCCACCCCAACGCACAGAAAGCCTACGACATGCTCGGGCGCGGCGAGACGACCGGCGTCTTTCAGCTAGAGTCGGCGGGGATGCGTAAGTACGTTGTCGAGCTCAAGCCCAACTCAGTCAAAGAGCTCTCGGCGATGGTGGCGCTGTACCGTCCGGGGCCACTCGCCCACATCCCGCGCTTTATCCAGTCTAAGTTCGATCCCGCCAAGATCGAGTATGAGCATGCCTTGCTAGAGCCAATTCTCAAAGAAACCTATGGGGTGATTGTCTACCAGGATCAGGTATTGAAGATCGTCCAGGCTGTGGGAGGACTCACGCTGGGCCAAGCCGACTTGCTGCGCCGCGCGATGGGTAAAAAACAAAAATCCTACATGGACAAGCAAAAAGGCATCTTCATGGAGGGGGCAAAAGAGCGCGGGGTAAGCACCAAGTCTGCGGAGAAGATCTTCGCCGATATCGAGCCCTTCGCCGGCTACGCTTTCAATGGTGCCCACGCCGCGTGTTATGCGATGGTGGCCTATCAGACGGCGTACCTAAAAGCCAACTACACGGCGGAGTATCTTGCGGCGCTGATGGCGGCGTATGTGGAAAAGACCGAGAAAGTGGTCAATACACTGGAGGAGTGCGAGCGCCTCAGCATCCAGATCCTCCCGCCCGATGTCAACGACTCTGAGGCGGACTTTACGGTGAGCCAGCCGACAGAGAAGAAATATGAGGGGGCGGTGCGCTTTGGGCTGCTGGCGATTAAGAATGTCGGGAAAGCGCCCATCGAGACCATTCTCCAGGCACGCAACAAAGGCGGCAGGTTCCACAGCCTCCCGGACTTCTGCACGCGGGTCTTTGCGGAGGGACTGACCTCCAAGTCCGTGATCGAGATGCTGATCAAGGCTGGGACGTTTAAGAGCATTCACCCCAACCGAAGAGCACTGCTGGAGACGCTCGATGATGCCGTGGCTGCCGCCGCACGTGGGGCCAAAGACGCCAAGGCCGGGCTGATTAGCCTCTGGGGCGATGATGCGGGAGAAGATGCCGCGTCGGTGGACTCCGTGCAGGCGCTGCCCAATGTCCCCGATCACCCGCGCGGGATCTGGCTGGGCTGGGAGAAAGAGCTACTCGGGCTGTACTTAACGGAGCACCCGGTAAAACCCTTCGAGCCAGAGCTGCGCCGCAAGTGGCGGGCCTGGCGGGCCGACCAGATCAGTGAGAGCACGCCCAACCAGCAAGTGACCGTCGGGGGAATGATCACCGAGGTGCGCACCAAGTACACCAAGACCGGTAGCGCGATGCTCTTTGTGACCCTGGAGGACACCACCGGCGCGATCAGCGTGACGCTCTTTCCCAAGTGCGCCGCCGAGTACGGCAAGTACGCCATCGTCAACTCTGTCGTCGCGATCGTTGGCCGCGCCCAGCACCGGGAGCGCATCTTAAAGTCCGAGGTCGCGGAAGAAGGCGCAGAGCCTGCCAGCGCGGATAAGAGTGTCCAGATCGAGCTGATCGCCGATAAGATCGAGCGTGTCGTGGAGAACGCCATGGCCGCCGACGCCCGCCCACGCTCCGTCCATGTCCGCATTGACCCCAACAACCGGACGCTCCTGCACATGGTGAAAGAGATGTTCACCAGCAAAGAAGGCGGCTCCCCCCTCTTCGTCCACGCCGAGACCCCCAGCGGCGAGTATCTCATCAAAACCCCGATCTTAGTAGACCCCGACGAGGGCCTGATCGAACAAATCCGGCGCATGCTAGGCGGCGGCCACCAGAAAGCCTGGGTGGAGTAAAATACAACTATGCCTGTCCCCGATTACCAGACGTTCATGTTGCCGCTCTTGAAGTGCGTCGCAAGTGCGCCAAAGCCGTTCAAGATAGTCTGTGATGAGCTGGCACAGGAATTTAATCTCACGGATTCAGATAAGGCAGAGATGATTCCTAGCGGCCTTGCAACTTACATCAGCAGGATTGGCTGGGCTAAGTCCTACTTGAAGCAAGCCGGACTAATCGAGTCACCGAGCAAGGGAATAGTCAAAATCACCATGCAGGGCCAAAAAGTCCTTGCGAATCCGCCCACCAAAATTGACGGTAAATTTCTTGATCAGTTCCCCGAATTTGTCGCTTTCAAAAACAAAACCAAGGCGAAGACAATTGTCTCCACAGTTGCTCCAACCATTCCATTAGAAACTCCAGAAGAAACCCTCCAGCGCATCTGGCTGGAGGTAAATGAGAAGCTAGCTTTAGATATTCTCGATACAGTCAAACAAATGCCTCCCGCCTTTTTCGAGCGTCTCGTCGTGGATTTGATGCTAGCGATGGGCTACGGTGGCTCCCGCGAAGATGCTGGGAAAACAGTAGGTAAAAGCGGAGACGGTGGGATTGATGGGATCATCAACGAAGATCGTCTGGGATTGGACATTATCTACCTTCAAGCAAAACGCTGGAAAGAGAATGTTGGGAGTCCAGCGGTTCAAGGATTCATTGGAAGCCTAGTCAACAACGGGGCCAATAAAGGCGTTCTTCTCACAACTTCGGCATTCACAGAGGATGCACAAAAAGCAGCAAAGAAGAATCCTCAGTACAAAGTCATCCTGATTGACGGTAAGCGCCTCGCATCACTGATGATCGAGTACAACCTTGGTGTGGGAGTTCAAGACACCTACATCGTTAAACGAATCGACCAAGACTACTTTGAGCAACCTGAGTAAGCACAGCGATAAAATAGAGGAGGTGTCACAACATGGTCAATATTGTCGAGCGCTACGGTAACGAAATTAAACAGCTCTCTCACGAGGAGCGGCTGGAGCTTGCCACGCTGATCTTGAACAGCCTAAAGGACGAGGCACCAGCAACTCTTCCCCGCCCCGCAAAGCGCCCCATCGGCTTGGCAGAGGGCCAGTTTGTCGTTCCCGCAGACTTCAACGATCCCCTCCCCGATGAGCTTCTGGATGCATTTGAGGGCAAAGGATCGGCCCAAGCTTCTGACGGTTCTGGGTATTTGATGTGCACGTTATAATACGCTGTGTCTAATCCAACGTCGCCTCTTAAAGAAGCCAACCAATACGACTCTCTACCTGCAATCTACGATGCCTTAATGGGCGGTGTCCCCTACTCCGTGTGGCTGGCACGGATGGAGCGGGCGGTTCGGGAGCGCGATAAGTCCCCCCGCTCGGTGCTGGATGTGGCCTGTGGAACGGGCAGCCTCTCGGAGATTCTTTGGCGGCGCGGGTACCGGCCTGTGGTGGGCTTTGATATCGCCCCCAAGATGATCCAGCTTGCCCAGACCAAGGCGCAGGCAAGGTCCTATGGCATTTCGTACTCCGTGATGGATATCGCGGAGCTGGAGCTGGGCGGGCAGCAGTTCGACTGGCTGGTGAGTGTCTTCGACTCGCTCAACTATGTCACCGATCCCATCAAGCTGCGCGAGGGGCTGCGGCGGCTCTTTGCCCACGCGGCTCCGGGAGCGGTCTTTACGTTTGACATGAACGGGGTCTATGCCCTGCGCCACGGGCTCTTCACCCAGCACGAGAAAAACGGCCCGATTGAGCACGACTGGAAAGCGCACTGGGACGAAGAGACGCGGCTCTGTCGGGTGGAGATGGACTTCTGGGTGACCGATCCGCACACCAGCACCCGCCGCTACTTCCACGAGACCCACCTTCAGCGTGGTTACACCCTAGCCGAGATGAAAACCTGGCTCACCGAGGCAGGCTGGACCCAGATCGAGGTCTTTGGCAACTACGGCGACCGTGCGCCCAACTCCCGCTCCGACCGCTGGCTCTTTGTCTGTGAAAAGCCCGAAGGCCTTTAGTTACGCTACAATAGAGCATGGCCGCACAGAAAATCCCGCTTCTCCAGCCCGACGAATATCTTGCCTGGGAAGCCTCCCAAAAAGAAAAGCACGAGTATATCTCCGGTGAGATACTTGCCATGGCAGGTGCCTCGCCCACACATAACCGCCTCTGTGTTCGGGCACTCACGATTCTGGAACAGGTGCTGGAAGGCAGAGACTGCCTGCCCTTCCCTTCGGATCAAAAAGTGCGGATTCGCGAGGCGGGGCCGTTTTTCTACCCCGATGTGAGTGTGGCGTGCGAGCCGTTTGTCGACGACGAGAGCTGCCTGCGTAACCCGGTAGTGATTATCGAGGTGCTCTCGGAGAGCACGGATCACTACGATCGGGGTGAGAAATGGAGCCACTACCGCCAGCTTCCCTCGCTACGCCACTATGTTTTGCTCTCCCAGACCGAGCCGCTCGCCGAGCACTACAGCCGCGCTTCCGGGGAGCAAGCCATCTGGCAGTTTGTCGAGCTACGCGGCCCCGAGGCGCTTCTTGACCTATCCGCTCTCCCTCTTCAGATTCCCCTGAGCGAAATTTATCGTCGCCTGGCCTAAATTTTCCGATACTCTACGAAGGACTATGCGGAGAGACTCGACGATAGAACAGGTGCGTGTGATTTCCCGCCCGTGGTGGCGACGAAAAGCCTCCGCGGTTGCTTGGACTCCCACCGAGCTACAAGAGCGCTACACCGACGCGGTGTACGGCTATGTGGCGCTTCGGTTGGGCGTGGGAGCCGAGGCGGAGGATGCGACGGCAGAGACATTTGTGGCTGCTTTTACCCGCCTGCACGCCTGCCCCACCCGCGAGAAAATCACCGAAAACGACGACCCGATGCGGGCGTATCTGATTGGAATTGCAAGGCGAAAAGTGGCCGATATTCTTCGCCTGCACCAGCGCCGGCAAGAGACACCACTCTCGGAGACTCTGACCAGTGACGCGACTCAGGAGCACGGGGTGCTGGCGGCGGAGGCAAGTGCCCGGCTCACCGAGATTCTCGCGGCACTACGCCCAGACTACCGTGAGGTGCTGCTCTTAAAGTACGTGGAGGGCCATAGCCTTGCCGAGATTGGGCATGTGTTGAAGCGCTCCCCGACGCAAGTCGGGAGTCTGTTGCAACAAGCACGGGAAGCGGCACGCAGAGAAGGAAACGATTACTTTGGACACTGAAGAGAGTGTTTTTGCGCAGAAGATGCAGGAGGGGCTGCGTGCGCCCGCCGCGCCGGAGCATCTACACCGTCGGCTTCAGGTGCTGGTGGGAGAGGCGACGCCACGTCCACGCCGCGCTCTTCGCAACGCCAGCCTCGCCCTCGCTCCTGCGCTGGTGCTGGCCGGAGCCTTCTATGTTCGGGCCAAGATTCAGCCGCCTCCACCAGCGCCTCTCCCTGTCGCCAGTGCGCCGTCGCCCGATCCCAACGCCGCTGTTGACCTGAAGCATCCCCTGCCAGCGAGCACGGAGTCTATCCCGGAGCCCGGCACACTCTGCCTTCTTGCGCCGGGCTTACTACTCCTGCGCTATCGCCGCTCCCAGATCATTAACTGACCGTGCTCACCGCCTGCGATCAGCTTGCGACCATCAGGGGTGATGGTAAGCGAGGTGATCTCGCCAAAGGGAAAGGGAAGCTCAGCGACGACCTGGCGCTGTGCCACATTGTAGAGACAGACCTTCCCCTTCACTCCCAGAGCCACGTGTTTTCCATCCGGGAGGGCAACGAGCGCCGTGAGGATACCTGGGCTTGCCAGTAGCTCACTCTGTCCCGTCATCAGATCGTAGAGAGCGAGGCCCTCGTAGCAAAAATCAGCAAACACAAACTGTGTTGTGCCGGGCAAGAACGCCACAAAGACCGGACTGCCTCCCAGCTCAGCGACAGCAAAGAAGTGCTTCCCACTCTCCACATCCACCAGGTCAACCCGCAGATCGGACATACGGCGAACCGCCAGGAGCGGCGTTCCTGGCCACCAGTCTATGGCGACAATATCGTTGTCGTCGTCCAATGGGCTAGCGACCTGGCTCTCTTTGGCGCTGAAGAGCGAGACCTCCAGGACTTTCTCGCCTGTTGCCAAGTTCCAGAGGCGCACCGCCTGGTCGTTGCCTCCCCCCGCCAAAAAGTTGCCATCTGGCGAGAGCGCCAGCACGGGCTGCCAGACCTTCTCGGGGAGCTCCAGCGCGTAGTCACGCGCCGCAAGAGGCTCGCCCGTTGCTTTCCAGGTCTGAACCGTGACCCGATCTTGCTGGTTCTCCACCACGACGTTAGGGTCCGTCCGCCGTATACCAACCACCCGCCCCGCCTGAGCACCGTAGACCAGCGACTCCAAGCCCACAGCCTCGTCGCTCCAGACCAGCTCCGCCCCAAGATCCAGTGCCAGAAGCCGTAGTTCCGGGTCGCTGCTACAGCACAAGACGCACTCATCGTTGAGTGGGAGCAGCTGAACAATACCGCTCTGGTGTCCTCCCGATCTAGCGGAAATACCCACGTCCCAGCTGGGGAGATCCCAGAAGCGCAGTCGTCCGTCGGTGCCGCCCACGATTAACTGATCGCCTGCGGGAGAGAGTGCCAAGCACGTGCTCTCAGGAGCGACGATCACCTGCTCCACTTCGCCTGTGGCCAGGTGATGAACCTCCAGGTTTTCGTCACCGGCCACGACAAGCTGCGCCCCCTCCGACGTGAAGGCCCAAGCCATTGCCCACTCTCCCGCGACGGAAATCTCTTGCACGGCTGCGCCATCGCGGGTCTGCCAGATGCGAACCGTGTTGTGCCCCGCAACCCGAGAGGCGAAGCGCTCCCGATCTGCGGAGAGAACAAACTCATGTGCCATATCTGCTTCCGCAGGAACCGTCCAGAGCGCCTTCCCTGTCGCGATCTCCCAGAGTACAAACTGCACAAAACCGCGCTCTTTTACAGCCTCCGCGCAGAGGAGGCGCTCATCGTCCAAAAAGGCAACCCGCACCGACCAGACGCTCGCCGAGGAGACAGGGATGCGCTGGAGGAGCTTGCCGGTCTGCCACTCGCCGACGAAGACATCGCTGCCTGCCGCTAGTGCCATGAGCTGGCCCGAGGGCGAGAGGGCAAAGTGTTGCAGCCCTTCCACGGGGCCGATCTTACGGACGCTCTGGCCACTTTTCAGCGCGATTACCTCGATGTGGTCGTCCTGCTGCCAGAAAAGCGACTGGCTGTCGTGGGAGAAACCAAGATGTTTGCCTCCCGTAAGCGCAAAGTGTTTTCGAGCCTCCGCACGCTCCCAGACAGTCCCCTGCCCGTCGCGTAAGAGACACGACAGCCAGCGGTTATCGGGGGAGCAAACCACCTCCGCGATCGCTGTCGGGTGCGCCCACTTGTCTGGGCTAAGCTGATGGAGAACAATCCAGTCCGTCATAGACTGCTATTTTACACCGGGAAGGATTTTTGTGTGCTCTTTGCGAATTACTAAAGGTAGTATGGCTATTTTTCTTGGCATTGACACCGGCACCAGCGGCACGAAAGCCGTCTTGATTGACCAGAGCGGCAAGCTGCTCGCCTCGGAGCTGATCGAGTACGCACTCTCGACCCCGCGCCCCCAGTGGGCGGAGCAGCACCCGGACACGGACTGGTGGCAGGCGGCGATTAAGGCCATTCAGGGCGTGCTAGCAAAAGCGGGTGTGAGCGGCTCTGATGTCGTAGGCGTGGGGCTGACGGGCCAGATGCATGGCTCGGTGTTTTTAGATAAAAGCCATCAGGTTCTTCGCCCCGCGCTGCTCTGGTGCGATGCTCGCACAGGAGCTGAGTGCGCGGAGATCACGGAGCTTCTCGGAGGCGCGCAGGGCTGCTACGATATTCTTGGTCAGCCGGTCTTTACCAGCTTCACGGCTCCGAAAGTGCTCTGGGTGCGCAAGAACGAGCCTGCGGTCTACGAAAAAATCGCGCAGATCTTGCTCCCTAAAGACTACATACGCTTCAAGCTCACCGGCGAGTTTGCCGCCGAAGTCAGCGATGCCTCGGGAACGTCGCTCTTTGATGTCCGTCAGCGCACGTGGTCAAAAGCGGCTTTGGACAAGCTAGGAATCCCCCGCGAGTGGCTTCCCCGTGTGGTGGAGTCGCCGGAGCAGACGGGGGTGATCTCTGCCGAAGCGGCGGCACTGACAGGGCTTAGGGCGGGGACGCCCGTGGTGGGCGGTGGCGGCGATCAGGCGGCAGGTGCGGTGGGCTGTGGCGTGGTGAGCACCGGGCAAGTGGTCTCGTCACTGGGCACGAGTGGCGTGGTCTTTGCCCACTCCGACACGGCGGCCATTGACCCCCAGATGCGTGTCCAGACCTTCTGCCACGCCGTTCCCGAAACGTGGGGGCAGATGGGCTGTGTGATCTCGGCAGGAGGCTCACTGCGCTGGTACCGCGACACCTTTGCGGAAGGCTTGGGCTACGATGCCATTACCAAAGGTGCGATGACAGCCCCTGCAGGCTGTGAGGGCTTGCTCTATCTTCCCTATCTTGCCGGAGAGCGCAACCCCTACTTCGACCCCGATGCCCGTGGCGTCTTCTTTGGCGCGACTTTGCGCAGTACAAAAGACTATTTTGCTCGTGCGGTTCTCGAAGGGGTCAGCTATGCGTTTAAAGACCTCTTCACGCTCTTTGCCGAGATGGGCGTCCCTGTTAGTGAGATTCGGGCCTCGGGTGGCGGCGCAAGATCGCCCTTCTGGCTTCAGATGATGGCCGATGTGATCGAGAAGCAGCACGTCTTACTCAACATAGACGAAGGCCCGGCACTTGGGGCAGCGTTGCTGGCTGCTGTGGGTACAGGAGCCTATACCAGCGTCCCCGAGGCGTGCGCCGCTACCGTCTCCACTCGTCCTGGGGCGTTGCCCAATACCACGGCCTCGGCAGTCTACAGCCGCTACTATCCCACCTACCGCGCCCTCTATCCGGCGCTCAAGTCGTCGTTTTCGGAGGTCGCTCGCCTCCCTGTCTAATCTCTCCTAAGGAGTCATCCCGTGATGCCCGTGTCCGCGACGTGACCGAGCGTTTGCGGCCCACGATGCCACGGCGTACTTTATGCCACGGCGTACTTTTTTATCTCAGGTGAGACGGAGATCTCACTCTGGAGGTCGAGCAGGCGACGCGCTATACGATTACCCTCCCCAACCAAGCCCCGGAGCTGGTACATCAAGCGCTGGGAGCGCTTCACGGCGGAAGGCTTTGAGAACGATAAACGCGTGGATTTCATTCAAAAAGAAAAAAATAAGAAGAAATAGCCGATAAGAATACTATGCAAAAAACATTACTTGCTCTTGTCGCCTTTGCGGCACTCACGCCATCGGTACTGGCTCAGGATGCACAGAAAGCCATCCAGGCACAGTACGACAAGCGCTCTGCAGCAGCCCTCAAAAAAGACGTGGCGGCGGCTCTGGCGATCAACACCCCGGAGTTTGTCAGCGTCACCATGAAAGGCAAGAAGCAGACACTCGCGCAGATCAAGCCCTTGCTCGTGCAGGTCTTTGCCAAGTCCAAGTCCTACACTGTCACGAGTAAGATCACCCGCTGTAAGGTCACCGGGGACACGGCCACCGCGACGGTCGCTGATAGCGTCAAGATCCTCTTACTCACCAGCACAATCCCTCAGGAGATTGAGACGACGTGTGAGGATAGCTGGGTCAAGAAAAACAACCAGTGGCTCCGCACCCAGACCAAGCGCCTCTCGGAGAAGCTTAAACAGACGAAGCCTGTTAAGTCGGCAAAGTAAGTCCTCCTCAGGCGAGGATCTTCTTCACCACTTCCCCATGCACATCGGTGAGGCGAAAGTCGCGGCCTGAGTAACGGTACGTGAGTTTTTCGTGGTCGAGGCCGAGGCAGTGTAGGATCGTGGCCTGGAGGTCATGCACATGGACCTTGTTCTCCGCGACGTGAAAGCCTAAATCATCGGTCGCACCATACGTCAAGCCGCCCTTGATGCCGCCGCCCGCCAGCCACATTGTGTAGGCTTGCGGGTGGTGGTCGCGGCCTTGCGAGCGGCCCAGCGCGGGGTTGTTCTCCACCATGGGCGTGCGCCCAAACTCCCCCCCCCAGACCACCAGAGTCTCGTCGAGTAAGCCGCGCTGCTTTAAATCTTTGACCAGCGCCGCCGATGCCTGATCGGTCTCACGGCACTTATTTCGGCTCGTCCCCGCCACGTCGGAGTGGGCATCCCAGCCCTCGTGGTAGATATTGACAAAGCGCACGCCACGCTCGATCATCCGCCGCGCCAGCAGACAAGCACGGGCGAAGCTGGGCTTGTCGGGGTCGCAGCCATACATTGCCAGAGTTTCTTTGCTCTCGGATTTTAAGTCCATCAGCTCCGGGGCTGAGGTCTGGAGCTGGAAAGCAAGCTCATAGCTGGCAATGCGCGAGGCGATCTCTGGGTCGGAGTCACGTCGGTTTAAGTTTCCCACTAAGTCTAGCGTCTCGCGCTGTAGCTTGGCGTCTACACCCGCCGGGTTGCTGACATCTAAAATCGGGTCGCCGGAGTTACGCAGGCGCACGCCCGAGTATTTCGTCGGGAGAAAGCCGCTCGACCAGTTAGCCGCGCCGCCCGAGATTCCCGCTCCCGTGCTCATCACCACAAAGTCCGGTAGGTTCTTTGCCCCCGTTCCCAGTCCATAGACCACCCACGAGCCCAGCGCGGGCCGCCCTGGCTGGCCGTTTCCGGTGTTCCAGAAGATCTGCGCGGGGGCATGGTTGAACTGATCGGTGCTCACCGACTGTACCAAGCAAATATCATCGGCGATGCTTCCGAGATGCGGTAGGAGCTCCGAGAGCTCCATCTGGCACTGTCCGTGCTTTGCGAACTTGAAGCGCGGTCCCAGCACGGCGGCATCGGCGCGAATAAAGGCGTAGCGCTGGTCTTTGTACACGGAGGGCGGCAGGGGCTTGCCCTCTAGTTTGACCAGCTCGGGTTTGTAGGTAAAGAGATCGAGCTGCGAGGGAGCACCCGCCATGAAGAGATGGATGACATGCTTGGCTTTCGGGCGAGCCAGCCCCCTAGCCCCCGCCGAGCGGGGGAACTCGCTCGTTAGTAGCCCCGCCAGGGCGAGCTTGCCCACCCCAACACCGCACTCCTCGAAGAAGTGCCGCCGTGTGAGGCTTAAGTTCCGATTTCGTTCGTTCATCTTTTTACAATCGCCTCGTCGAGGTTCAGAATCGCGCGGGCAAGGGCAGTCCAGGCGGCTTGCTCGGGCGTTGCGGTATCACTGCCGCAGAGGGCTTTGGGGTTGAGCTCACCGGCGGCGAACCGTGCTTGTTGTTTTTCGTAAAATCCCTCTAGTGCCGCAAGCTCGTCCCAGTCCGGTGGGCGGGTGACGACTCGGCGGAAGAGGCGTGAGAGGCGTGTGGCACTCAGGCCCGGCTCTTGATTGATTTGTTTGCCCAGTGCCTGCGCCGCCTCCACAAAGACCGTGTCGTTGAGAAGCGCGAGGGCTTGCAGGGGCGTGTTGCTCATCTCACGGCGGGGGCAAGTGGCCTCGCCGCTGGGGGCATCGAAGGTCTGAGAGAGGGCGTAGGGAGCCGTGCGCTTGGCAAAAGTATAGAGACCCCGCCGGTAGCGGTCTTCTCCTGTGCTGACATTCCAAGCCAAGGCTCCGTAGGCTCCCTCGGTGGTGACACTGGGCGGCTGCGGCGGGAAGACGCTAGGGCCACCTATCTTGGAGGAGAGCAGGCCACTGGCGGTGAGCGCATGATCCCGCGCCTGCTCAGCATCGAGGCGCACGCGGGGGCCACGTGAGAGCAGCTTGTTCTCCGGGTCTTTCGCGAGTGCTTGGGGCGTGATTTTTGATGACTGCCGGTAGGTCGCTGCCATCACGATGCGCTTGTGGAGCTTCTTCTGGCTCCAGCCACTTTGCATCAACCCAACCGCGAGGTTGTCGAGTAGCTCAGGATACGTCGGGGGCGTGCCCTGGTAGCCGAAGTCCTCGGTGGTCTTGACGATTCCCTTGCCAAAGAACGCCGCCCAAGCCCGATTGACAATCACCCGTGCCGTCAGCGGGTTCTGCGGACTCACGAGCCA
>NZ_CBAYMC010000009.1:0-36630 GCF_964826245.1 Armatimonas sp.
CTTTGAGCTGGTGCACACGCTCTCGGCAGGAGATTATCTGAGCTATGGGATCGAGGGTGCACGGACACCGGATGAGGTAGAGAGTATTATCTCGTCGCAGAACCGGCATGCCCGTCAGCTGGTGGAGAGTGCTGCACGTCTGTTACCTCAGGCAAAAGGCGATGTGCTGTTTGGCCATCCCACGGAGGCGCTCTTACATCGCGCTGAGGCCCTTCATGCGGAGCTGGTGGCGGTCAATGCCTCGCATGCACGGAGCGAGGGAGTCGCGGCGCTGACGGGCAGTGTCGCCCGTGGGGTGGCAATGGGAGCGCACCAGAGCGTTCTTATTGCTCGCCCATCGCTTCTCTACAAGGCGGATGACCTACCACTGCGTGCTGTCTTCGCCACGGACCACTCGGAGTATGCCAATCGCTGCCTGGAGACTCTGATTGACCTTGCGCCGCGTGGGATTTCCCATCTTCTGGTGATGAGTGTTGCACCCGAGCTTGATCTTGAGTTTTTAGATCGAGAGCTCCCCGAGCGGGGTGTCTCTATCGCCGCCTCGGTGCGGCAGGCACTAGAGCGACGGAGCGAGCAAGTTGCAAAACGGCTTGCTCAAGAGTGGCCCAAAGTGACCATCGAGACCGCACTCTACACCCAGCCGATCCATGAAGCTATAGACCGCGCTCTAGATCAGGCCAGCGCGGAGCTGCTGATCCTGGGGGCGAAGGGCCATAGCCTGCTGGAGCGCCTGACTCTCGGAGTGTCTCCCTGCACCAGGCCATCAGCGGGCCGTGCTCCGTGCTGATCTTGCGTCACCCGGATTAGGGCCTAGAGAAGCGACTGCGTCGCCTCTTCCAGAGCAAGGCTCTCGCTGGTGAGCTCGCGCACACGGGCCCGCAGGTCGGTTATCTCAGGAGGCATGGTGGTCAGCGGCACCGTGCGGGTGCGCAGGAGCGCGGCATGCGCCAGGGCAACTCCTTGCAAGAGCAGCTCTCTTTGTGCACTCAGGCGGTGTAGCAGAAGCGGCAGGCTCTGCAGGTGCGCCCGCCGCTCCGCACAGAGCTCCAGGCTCTCGGCCAGAGCCATGCGGGCAATAGAGTCGCTCTCGCACGCCAGCCGCTCGGTGAGCTGCTGGTACTCCGTCTCCGTGCCGCGTAGCCTCTGGGGATCGGTGACTTGCTGGAGCCTTGTCTGCTGCGCCGCCATGGTACGGTCCACGCGAACAAGCTGGTTGACCTCGTCGAGGAGTGCTCGAAGGGGTGCGGGTTTTTGGGTGGGCGTCTCGACGAGCATCAGGAGGATCTCCGTGTAGAGCTGCTCGACCCGTGGCAAGCTAGGTTCTGTGAGGAGCAGTCGCAGGGCGGGGGCGCTGAGGGTGCGTGGCGTGAGCATCCGAGGCAGCTGGGTGGCGGCTAGGAGAATTCCTGGTGTGAGCAGGAGGAAAAAGATCGCGATGGCTCCTCCCACTCGGAAGCAGACTAAGATATACAGCGCCACGATCAGAAGCGAGCACATCAGGGAGAACACCGACCAGATCGGCTCCAGTGTCGTCCGCTCTAGTGTCTCCTGCCCGGCGCTACTTTGTTGCACGACCCGCACACGTCGCGCCATCTCCGGTTCCAGCTCTCGCAGACATAGCCGCATAGGCTATTTTACCCAGACAGCCAAATTTCTGCGAGAAGATTCTGCATCCGGCAGTGTGATTTCCAGTTGTCGAAGGAATGTCAGGCCGAGCTTGGCCGCCATGCCTTCATCGTCTTCGAGCTCCGCGCCCTTCATCGCCACAAAGTAGCCACCCGGCTTGACCAGCGGCCCGCACCAGCCAATCAGCTTGGGAAGCGCAGCGACGGCGCGGGCGGTGACCAGATCAAAGCGAGCGTTTTTCAGCTCCTCCGCGCGGGTATGGATCAGCGTGACATCGGGAATCTCTAGGGTCTCCAGAGCACTCTCCAAAAACTTCAGGCGCTTGCGCAGGCTATCCACTAGCGTGAGCTGGACATCGGGGCGGACGATCTTGAGCGGCACACCCGGAAAGCCCGCGCCCGTGCCCACATCGCATACCGTCGCCTTTTGTCTCAGCTCAGGAACCGCCTTGAGCAGCGTCAGTGAGTCCGCAAAGTGCTTGATCGCCATCGCCTCCGGCTCTGTGATTCGGGTGAGGTTCAGGGTCTGGTTGGTCTCGACCACCAGCGCAGCAAAGTGAGCGCACTGCGCCGCCTGTGCCTCGGTAAGGGGAAGCTCAATCGCCTCCGTAGCCTGCTTCAAAGCAGCAAGAAAGAGCGGTGTGTCCATAAAATTCAGAGCATTGTATCTTGACAGGCCGCAACCAAGACGATAGATGCTGCGTTAGAGAGATATGAAACGCTGGAATGTGCTTGCGGCGAGCCTGATCGCTGCGACATTTGTATCCCTCTGCCTTCTGCCGCTCACGCGGGATGCGCTACGCTTTGACATGAGCCTGGCGGCAGGTAGGTCCGTTTGGGGAAAAAACCTGACAAATCTGGGAGTCAAGCAGAGTGACCTGCCGCTGGGGGGATTTGGGCCAAAGATTTCGTCACCGTCGCCCGAGAGCGCCGTCCCGCCGTCCCGCGAGCTGCCGGTTCGTTTGGCGAGCACCACGCAGCTTTCCGGGCGGGTAAAATGGGCGGCGCTTCAGGCACTGGCGCAGGAAGTTCCGGAGAGTCCTGCGGTTCATGCGACGTTGCTGCGAATGGGGTGTAAGAACGGTGGCTCAGTGGGAGTGGGGCACCAAGCGCTCCAAGACGAGCTTCGGCCACCTCAGTATGCCAACTACACCAGCACCCCGAACCCCGATGAAGCAGGTGATGCGGCGATCATGCTGCGCTCTTGTGCGGCGGGCGAAAAACTCGACCCTGACAATGCCTACTTCCCTGCGATGGCCGCGATTGCACACTACTCCCTCAACCAGGATCACCAGGCACAAGCGGCGCTGCATCGGGCTGCGCAGAAGCCGCTCTGGAGAGAGTACATCGATGTGGAGGCACGCGGAGCGATCCGCCGTGCAGAGCTGAGCTATGGCCCCCAGAACAGCCTGACCCAGAGTGCCACTCTGGCGATGATTCTTTTCCCACACTATGCGTCTCTGCGTGCGATGACTCGCGTGATAACGGCCCAGGCGATGCATGCCGAGCAAGCGGGGGACTTCAAAAAGGGGCTGGCGCTTCGCCGTGACGTGGCCCTGCTGGGGGATAAAATGCGCGATCAGTCGTCGTCGCTGATCGGGGAAGTGGTGGGAATGTCACTGGTGCAGGTCTCTGAAGGCCGCCCTGGAGGCGCACCTGCCCAAGAGATGAAGAGTGAGGGGAATGCAGATCGCCACTGGCTCAGTGCGCAGTTTACGGCGTATCTTCAAGCGCACAACCAACCCAACGAGGCAGCTCGCTGGCAAGCGTATTTGAAGGCAGGCGAGGCGACCCGCTCTCTTGTAAGCCGCGCCTCCGACACGTCTGTCTTTGGCTCCACGACTCTCTTCCAAACCCAGTGGCGCTTACTGGCGAGCCTTGCGCTTTTAGGAGCGACCACACTGCTTTGCGTGCTGGGCGGGCTGGCACTCCTTCGTCCGTGGCTGGGCCAAAAAACGGGCCGCGCCGCCTCCGTGGTTAGCGTGGGGATTTTTGTCGCCGTGATGGTCTGGCTGCTCTGGCAGGGAATCGGCAACCTCCGCGACTCGATGGCCTACAGTAGCGTGATTCAGTCGCTCGCAGGCAATAGTGCCGATGAGGCAGCGGAGGCGCAGCTCCTGTCGCGTGCGTTTGCTCTTGAGGCCACGATAGCCTTGAGCGCTTTGGTAGCCCCGTTTGTCTTGCTGGGAGTGAGCGCGATCCTTGCACACCGCCATAAGATCTCTCTGACCCTGCTCTTGCGTCGTTACACGCTTCCCCTAGCCGCTGTGCTCGCCTTGATCTATGCCGCACACCTCACTGCCTTCTCGCTCCGTGAGCGTAGTGTCCAAGCCGAACTCCAGCGTGTGATTCAGCACGAAGGCCGCTATATCGCCGAAAAGCTAGGGAAACCCTGGCCCTCATCTCCGACACTTTAGCGAGGAAATTCTATCGTTTTAGGTTACTGGTCTCCATTGTTGGTGTAAACCTACCGAAGCTTACGGTTAAAGTAGGCATTTTTACGGATGACCGAAGTAACTAAAAAACGAACCGCTGTGCTGGTGCGTTTGGCATGAGTATTGCACAGAAATCTATGAGCAAACATGAATACAACCCGGCAACCACTCCTAGCCCTGAATACTTATAGCACAGTTGAAGGCGATGTCGAGACTCTTCTCCTGGCCCTCCGTGGACTATCACGAACCCAGTTTGACCTGCACGTGGTGAGCAAACCACGAGGCGATGTCCACCGCCAGCTCTGCACGATCCCCGACTTAAAGCTCACGACGGCCGAGCTGGGGGGAGTCGAGGCGGCTCTCCCCAATCGGAGCGGGCGACCCACGCAGGTGAAGGACTTCGCGATGGGGCTGGTGCGACTCCTCCGCACAATACGCGACCAGAAGATCGCCGCGCTCTACTCCATCGATCGGGGCGCAGCACCGATACTCGCCGCGCTCGCGGCTCGGCTCACCCGCCGCCCATTCATCCTCGCAGCGGCCTATCCGTTTTATGGTGAAAATGGTAAGATATCGCGCTTTGTCTTGCAGAGCGCAGCTCAGATACACGGCCACAGCCACTACCTCCGTGAGAAACTCGCTCGTTATATCCCGGATCCGAGCCGCTTCCATCTCACTCCCTATGGGCTGGAACTCGAAAAGTACAACCCAGATCTCGATGGCACACGGACCCGTGCCGAGTATGGTGTCGGCACCAACGAGCCACTGATCGCGATGATGGGACGTTTGAATGAGTATAAAGGCCAAGATGATCTGATCGCGGCATCGGTGCATGTCCTGAAGCGCTCTCCACAGGCACACGTCCTGATTGCTGGTCGCGGCCCAGAAGCGCTCCGTCTGCGCCTTGAGAGGCAGATCGAGAGCCTCGGGGTCGGACAGAGAGTCCGGCTCGTGGGGTATGTTCGTAGCATCCCGGAGTTCATTGCGGCCTCCAACATCGTGATGATGCCGAGCTGGGAGGAGCCATTTGGCCTCGTCGCGCTCGAAGGCATGGCAATGGGAAAGCCGGTCATATCGACGCGCGCTGGGGGCGTTCCCGAGTTTGTTGTGGAGAACGAAGTTGGTCTTCTGGTTCCGCCCCGTGACCCACTCGCCCTCTCGCAGGCAATTCTGACTCTTCTCGACCAACCGGAGCGGGCGCAGACACTGGGCAAGAATGGCCTGTCTCGAGTACGCCAGCACCACAATGTCTCCCAGTACCTCGCCCGTGTCACGGATGTGATCCAGCAAGGAATCGATCAAGGGAATCGTGCTGCATAGCGACAAAGATAAATCGAGCGAACATCACGAATCACTCCAGTGTTGGCCTGTACTGACCCTGCCCTTGCGTCGTCACACGCTTCTGGCTCCGTGCGCGTAGCATTCTAGGGGAAACCCTGGCCCTCATCTCCGACATTTTAGCGAGGAAATTCTATCGTTTTAGGTTACTGGTCTCCATTGTTGGTGTAAACCTACCGAAACTTACGGTTAAGGTAGGCATTTTTACGGATGACCGAAGTAACTAAAAAACGAACCGCTGTGCTGGTAAAGGCGCGGCGTCACACCGGAAGCACGCTCACTGCACCCCCTCATTCCTCCTCCACTGGAGCGGAGCTGGAGCGCCGTGAGCGTCAGCTTGCCGCGCTCTATGAGCTGTGGCGTGCGGCACCACACATTGATCTGGAGCGGCTCCTGAAGCACGTCACGGAGCGGGCAGTGGCGGCGCTGGATGCCCACACCGGCTCGGTGTTTTTGCGAGAGCGAGGAACCGATGTGCTGCGCATGGTCGCTTCTGTCGGACTCGCCGCCGATGTCTCCCAGTCCGTGACACTGCTCATGGGCGAGCGCATCGCAGGACGTGTGGCCGAGACGCGTCAGCCGATCTTAGTCAACCGCGATCCCCACACCCATCCCTTACTGGCTGAGAACGAGATTACCAAGCGCCCCGAGGTGGAGAGTGCGCTCTGTGCGCCGCTTCTGGGAATCACCGACGAGGCGCTGGGCGTGCTCTGCGTCTCCCGCCACGCCCCTGCCACCCAGTACACCGACAGCGATCTGCGGATCTTCTCGCTCTTTGCGGCACAAGCGGGAGCCGTGATCGCGCAGCGGCAGACCATTGACGATCTCACGCAGGCCGCCAAAGATCAGGCTAAGCTAGAGCGGGAGATGGAGCGCTCGAAGGCACTGACCGCCATGGGGCAGCTTGCCGCGACGATCGCCCACGAGCTACGCAACCCACTCGGCTCGATCAAAGGCGCGGCACAGTTTCTTCTTCAGGGCAGTAGTGATGAAACTGTGCGTGACTTTTTGAATATAGTCGTCGAGGAAGTAGATGGCTTGGGGACACTGACCACGGATTTATTGGAGTTCGCTCGACCTGCAGCTCCGGTGTGTCGGGAAACAGACCTCGTTGAGCTGGCCAAGGCTGAGGTCAGTTTCCTGCGAGAAGAGCTGGCGCGGCTGGGCTGTTCGAGAGTTCAAGAGCGATATAGTGTAGGAAAAGCACTTGTTGAGGTGGATGTGGCACAGCTCGGGCGAGCCCTGCGCAATATTCTCCTCAACGCCGCGCAGGCAATGGCCGCCGTCGGAAATACCCGCGTGGACAGCCAGATTATCGTGCGCATTGTCGAAGCGGCCCCGGGGTGGTGCCTACAAATCGAGGACAACGGCCCGGGGTTGCCCAGTGATGTGATCGAGCAGCTCTGGGAGCCTTTCTTTACCACGAAGGCGCGCGGGACGGGGCTCGGGTTAGCACAAGTACGCAAGACAATTGAGGCTCAGGGCGGCACGATACGCGCTGAGAATGTAGCAACCGGAGGGGCATGTTTTAGCCTCGTTCTGCCTCCGGCAAAGACAACTGAGGACGAGACGGTATGACAGCAGAAAACGAAGAGATTAAGCCCAGTGGCACCACGATCTTGATTGTGGATGACGAGCCGAATCTGCGACGTGTCCTATCCGCCGTTTTGGCTCGCGATGGGCATCAGGTGCTGGTAGCGGATGGCGGGCGAGATGCCGTGCGCAAGGCCAAGGCGGAGAGAAAGCTGGATCTGCTGATCACGGACTACCTCATGCCCGACATGAACGGCCTAGAGGTGCTGGAAGCGGTGCGCAAGAACCATCCGGGGCTGCGGGCACTGATTATCTCGGGGCACGGAACGGTTCGCTCTGCTGTGGAGGCAATGCGCCTAGGGGCCTTTGACTTTATCACCAAGCCCTTCGATGTCGAGCAAGTCCGGCATGCTGTCGAGCGGGCCCTGATCGCGGGCCCTGAGCCGACACTGCAGAGCATCGCGCACGCAAGTATCCCGGCAGGCAAAGTCAAGTCGGTGATCGGGAGTGCGCCCAATCTCTCGACCGCAGTGCCTGCGCCGAACCTTATCAACCTTCCCGGAGTCTCACTGATTGGCAACGCACCTGCCACCCAGAAAATGGTACACCAGCTTCTGCAAGCATCCCACGCCAGCCGGGCCACCGTGCTGCTTTTAGGTGAGTCCGGGACGGGTAAAGAAGTCGCTGCACGGCTAGTCCACGAGGCGAGCCCTCGAAAACGCGGCCCGTTTATGGCGATCTCGTGTGCGGCTCTGCCCGACACGCTACTGGAGTCCGAGCTTTTTGGACACGAGAAGAGCGCCTTCACCGGAGCCACAGCGGCAAAGCCAGGTAAGTTCGAGCTCGCCGACGGCGGGACGCTGTTCTTAGACGAGATTGGGGACATTCCCCACTTAACCCAAGTAAAGCTCCTGCGCGCCTTGCAAGAGCGGGAGATCTGCCGTATCGGTGGCGTGAAGAACGTAAAAGTGGATGTCAGGGTCGTCGCGGCGACCAACCGGGATCTCTGGCAGGCCGTGCAAGAGGGAACCTTTCGGCTGGATCTCTACTTCCGCCTCTATGTCGTTCCGGTGCACCTGCCCGCACTGCGGGAGCGTGTCGAGGATATTCCGTCGCTGGCTCTGTATTTTTTGAATAAGATCGCCAAAGACAACGACCGTGCCTTCCCTGAGGGAATCTCGGAGGCGGTACTAGAGTATCTCGTGAGTCACACCTGGCCAGGAAACATCCGGGAGCTACAAAACGTAATAGAGTACGCTGTGGTAATGTCCCCCGAAGGGGCAACGCGCATTGAAGTGGGAGTGCTACCGGAAGCACTTCAGCGGATGGTCGAGGTGCCGGCACAGCCACAGCTTAAAGTGGTAAACGGATAAGAGAGTTAAATGGACTTCTGGCGAATTTGGCGGCTGATTAACCGTCGCATCTATCTTGTTATTGGGCTGGCGCTGATCGCTGCCGTTCTGGTGGTGATTGGTATTTTTATCCAAAACCAGCGCGCAGGGGTGATCGCGGACGCACGCCTGAACCTTCAGCAGGCCATGCCCAGTGTTGCGACGAATGCCAACGGCGAAACCACCGCGGTTGCGTCGGATTCTTCTAGCAAGCGTATTTCCGAGCTGGCCACCCAGCTTGCCAACAACAACAACACCTTCCTGAATACGGCTAATCTGCTTCGAATGAACGAAGAGGAACGCAAGAAGGAAGTCTATGCGATTCTTGACCGCAATCAGTACTTCGCGCCTTACGACAGCCAGATCGAAGATAAAGTCGATCAGCTCGTGCGAGAAGGCGAGCTTGCTCCTGCAGAACGTCAGGCTCGGCTGGAGCAACAGAAGCGAGGCTTTCGCCTCGCTGAAGTGGCACGTCTGGCGGCTCCACGGGACCGTCTAGGCGCGTTTGCCCAGGACGGACTGAAGCTTGAGCCCAGCGAGATCGCCGATAACCTGCGCCAGTTTGTGGATGTCAAGCCGGTGATTAGCCTTCTGGACACAGAGAGCGCCCGGCAGTTTGACAACCAGATCCAGCTCTTAGGGCACTTCCCACGCGAAAACGAGGCACTTCTCTACCTGAACATGCTCTGTGTTGCGTTTCTGGATAACTACGCCGTGACAGCACAAAGCTCGAATCGAGTGGCGATTGCGGGGTTTCTTAAACAAAAAGAGGATACCGAGCGCCAGCGGCAGAGTGCGATCAATGCAATGTCTGTTTTTAAGCGCAAGAGCAAGCTCGCCTCGCTCATTGGCCAAGAGACGACCGGTCAGACCTCCCAGCTCTTAGAAACCCGTATTACTGAGCTTGAGTCCGCCCGTGACTCGTCGGAGCAGACCTTTAAAAATGCGATTCAGATCTTGGCTCAGACGAAACCAACGATCACGGTCACACTGCCTGCGGCAGAAAATCCCCAATATAAGACAGCGAAGCTGGATGTCGAGAAGTGGTCTATTGATGTAAAGCGTCTCTCGGCAACGAAAGGTGAGAACGACCCTGACCTTCAGACTGCTCGGGCAGCGCTAAATCAAGCCACGGCTCAGGCAAAGGCGAACTACAAGCCTTGGACACAGTCGCAGTCCAACCCAAACTATCTCTCTGCACAGAGCACACTCAGTATGGCACGTGGTCAGTTTGCCGCCGCGAAGGCAGCCCTCAGTGCCCACCAGAAGCAGTACAAAGAGCTGATGGATCGTCTGGCGAAGCAGCCTGCTCTCCAAGCGGAGTACAGTAAGCTCGCTCGTGAGATTGACGGGATTGATAAGAACCTGACACGGATCAACCAGGCGCTTCAGAGTGCACGGCTGGAAAGTATTCAGACCAGCCGGACAGGGACGATTCAGATCACCCGTGCCTATGTCTTGCCATCTAAAAACACGATGGCCAATGGCATCAAGCTCCTGCTCTACGCCACGGTTCTGGCGCTGATCTTAGGTATTGCGCTGGTGATTGGTCTGGATGCGCTCGACAACTCCGTGCGCACCAAAAAAGATGCGGAAGAGCTCTTCGGGCTGCCAGTGGCGGGAGAGATTCCGGCCCAGCTTCCCGACCCTAGGCGGGCACCACGCGTGGCCTATCTGGACCCGCTCTCGCCCACGGCAGAGTCGTATCGCTTGCTGCGTACCGATATTCTCTTTACACAGATCGAGCACCCGTTCCGCTCGCTTTTAATTGCCACCGTCAAGCCCGGCCAGGGGGCCACAACGACAGCGACGAACCTGGCGATCACGCTGGCACAGGCCGGGAAAAAAGTGATCTTGGTCGATGCGGATCTGCGCCATCCTAGCCTACACGGGGTATTTTCTCTTCCCAACCAGAAGGGGCTTACCACGCTGCTGGCAGGCGCGAGTCTTGCCATTGACGAAGTCCTACAGCGCACTGAGATCGAGTCGCTTTTAGTGATGACCTCGGGATCGCCACCACTCAATCCCAGTGAGCTGGTTGGCTCACAGCAAATGCGCGAGCTTCATGAGCGCTTGAAGACCGTTGCCGATATCGTGATCTACGATGCTCCCTCAGCGATCACGTTCTCGGATGCCTCGATCATGTCGTCGTTTATAGACGCGACCATGCTGGTGATTCGTGCCGGGGATGTGCCACGCGGCGCTGTTGAGCACGTCAAGGGGATGCTGATCAAGGCCAATGCCAATCTGATCGGAGTTGTTCTCAATGCGGCGCCCTCGGAGAGTGTGGACTCGGTTCACTACCACAATCAGTACTACCCACGCCTGAAGCCCACGGAAAATGCGCCGGCTCCGGGCCGTGATCCCTCCCGCACGGCTCTGGAAGAAGAAGAGCGCTTTGAGCGTCTAGCCTCCGATTTCGAGAGTGAAGACGATGAGGAGGAGGACGACGAAATAGACTTCCTCGCCTCCCGTCCCACTCCCTCGCTCCGAAATCCAGGTGTTGTGGACGAGCCTGTTGCCCCTAAGCCCGCGATTGTGCCTGAAGTGCCCCCTGTACCCGTGATTGAGACCCCCAAAGCTGTTGGGGTGGAGCTAGGCAAATCTGTCGAGCTGCCCAAGCCTTTCGTAGAAGAGCCGCCGAAGCCGACTCTGGTGGTGCCCACAATCCCGACGGTCGCACCGCAGTCTCTGCCTGAGCCACCTACCATTATCATTCCGGTTCCACCCGTGAGCCCCAGCGAGCCACCCAAGGCAAGTGAGCCACTCAAGACCAACTGGTCTACCTCGCCTCTCCTAGGAAATATTGAGACACCTACTGCCCGTTCGGTGGAGCTATCCAATCCTGCGCATCAAGAGTCCATTCTGAGCAAGGCCGACGAGGATGACGTTATCAGCTTTGATTTTGATCCCGATGATGAAGAATATCTGGATGAATTTGATAATGATTTTGATGATGAGTTTGACGACTTTGATAGTGATTATGAGGATGGGGACCAGGGAAAAGACCGCTCTAGAGCCAAGACCACAGGCCTTGGTGGAATCCTTAATTGGTTCAAAAGGGGACGCTCGTAATGTCGATGGGGCTGCCATGTGCAGCCCTTTCTTCTTTTTTGCTTGACATAGAAAATGCAGAGACCGTATAATTGCGCATACTCTCACTCGGTAGGGAAGAGAAGGAAGGACAAGCGTAGTGGCGAGATTGGGCGAAGGGACTAAAAAAGGCGGAGGAGCGAAGGCTGCTCCACGTCCAAAACCAGTGGTTCGTGCCAGACCGAGCGGCGGAGCGTTCGTCGGTTTGGACATCGGAACACAGACCATTAAGATGGTTGAGGTGAGTGGGGCAGGCAGTGGCTTGCGTGTCACGGGCCTTGCTATCGAAAACACCCCGCCGGGTACAGTGATGCAGGGAGTCATCGCCGATCCGAAAACACTCGGGGCAGCGCTGAAGCAGATGCGCACGAAAAATGGCATCAAGGCCACGAAGTGCGTCTGTTCCGTGGCGGGGGCCGCAGGAATGGTCGTGCGCGTGATCGAGGTTCCTAAGATGACCCCGAGCGAGCTGGCCGAGACGATGAAGTGGGAAGTCGAGCGTCATATTCCCTTCGCTGCCAGTGATGTTGAGCTGTCTTTCCAGAAAATTGACAATCCCGAGACGGATAACGATCCCAATAATCCCAACATGGAAGTGCTGCTTGCGGTTGCTCAGCGGGACATGATCGCCCAGCACATCAACACCCTGACCGCCGCCGGGCTAACGCCACTGGTCATTGATGTTGAGCCGCTTGCGGTAGGTCGTGCTCTGATTGATCTCTCGAAAGAGGGACTGCAGAGTAAAAATGTGGTGATCGTCAACATGGGCGCATCACAGACCGATGTGGGCGTCTTCAAGGGAGGCGCACTGCGCTACCCCCGTACGATTCCGCTTGGTGGCGACAACCTCACCCGAGCCATTGCGGATCGCCTAGGGCTCTCGATGGATGCTGCCGAGGACGAGAAGCGGGCACATGCCGTCATCTTGATGGATCTGGTTAAGAGTGGTCAGGCCGATGAGATGATGTACGGTACGGCGGGGGGAATGGAAGACGCTGGTATCTCGACACCCTTCGACGTGGACATGAGCGCCCCTTTGCCACCTCCCCTCTTTGGCGGTGGTGAGACTCCAGCGGCGGCACCCGCTTCTCCCTTTGACATTGCCGATGACAATCCCTTTGCCAACTCAACCGCGACAAATCCCTTCGCCGAGCCTGCGAATCCTTTCGCGAGCCCGTTTGAGGAAGCCGCGCCCGATATTGCCGACGCACCTGTTGTGGTGGAGCCTGCGATGGTCCCTGTGGAGCAAGTTGAGCCTCATTATGAGCGTCGCAAAGAAGTTTTCAATGCGATCTTGCCGATGCTGGGTGAGTTTGTGATGGAGCTGCGACGATCTGTGGATTACTTCCGCTCGAAGTATCCTAACGACACGATGGATCTGATCCTGCTCTGTGGGGGCTCCGCTCGTGTGCAGAATCTGGATCAGTACATTGAGTACGATCTAGGAGTCCCAACAAGCGTCGCCGATCCCTTTGCAGGGCTAAATGTCGTGTCTAAGAACATGTCGGTGACACGCCGTATGGAGATCGCTTCGGCAATGACCGTCGCTCTGGGACTTGCCGCGCGTGATGCGGTTCTCGGAAAAGAATAATTTTTTGAAGACTACTCTGAAAAGAGTAGTCTGACTGAGCAAACCTCTCAAGGGAAAGACTAGAATACGATGCTGCGCATCAACCTCTTACCAGCTTATATCGCGGAACAAAAGAAGACTCGGGCCACCTGGTGGTGGGCGGGTTCTGTCTTGGCGGCCTGTATCGCCGCGCCGCTTGTCTATCGTTTTGCGTTTCAGGATCCAAAATACAATGAGACCCTGACGGCTGCAAACAATGCCGACACGGCTGCGGCGGCTGTTGAAGCCACCGAACAAAAGACCAAAGACGAGCTTGCCAAGATTGCGCCGATTCAGGCCAAAGTGGATTTTGTCAAGAACATCCAGTACTACAACCGATTTCCTGGCTTGGTCTATCGTAATGTTGCGCGCTACACCTACCGTGGTGTGGAGTACAACAGTATGGCGGTTCAGGGAGATAGCCTGAGTATTAGCGCCTCGGTGCCGAAACTGGAAGATGTAGGACGTTTCTACCTGACACTTTTTGGAAACCCGGACCTGAAGGCCCTGAGTATTCAAGGGATGCCGGACTGGCAGCGCATGCAGCAGATCCGTCAGCTTCCTCCCGATGCGCAGCGTGGGTTCCCCATTCAGGTTGCCGCTCAGCTCATTCACAATGTCGTACCACCCATGGCTCCAATTGCGGGTGCCGCTGGCATGGCAGGTGGGATGACAGGTGGGATGCCTCCCGGCATGAGCTCTGGTGGCATGAGTGGTAGCATGGGACCTGGGGCAATGGGGCCTGGCGGTGATGGGGGAATGCCTCCCGCAGCCGGTGGTGGTAAGAGTGGAGGGGCACCTACCGATTAGTACGGTAGGAGGAAAAAAACTATGAGTAAAGTAACACGTCCTCAAATTTGGATCATCTTTGGAGTTCTCTCACTGATTGCAGTGCTAACTCTCTGGTTTACCCTGAACTCGCCAAGAAATGAGGAAATTGCGAAAGAGCAAGCTCGCTTCGAGGCACGTGATCAGGTAGCTCAGACCAAGCCACAGGCGGATAAGAAATTCAAGGCAGCTCTTGTGAGTGTTGCGGCGGCTAAGGCTGACTGGGGGCGCTATGACAGGCGCTTCATGCCTCGCATCAATGTCTCCAATCTCTATACCGCTTGGCAGCAGATCCAGAAAGAGCAGCTCTACGACCTCGGTCCAAAGCTGGAGAAGTTTGTTAAGGCAGATAAGGGGGTACAGATCGTACAGTCAAGCTTTAGCCTCTATCCGCCTCCCAACGACCCGAACCAGTGCAGTATGCCAATTCTGGCCGACAACAAAGGGGCGGTGACGGTCTCTGGTAACTTCGATGCTGTCCTTCGCCATGTAGAGCGCTGGAATAATTTTGATCGCTTGGTACTGGTGACAGGTTTCAATTTGCAAGGAAACTCCCCTCGTCTGATGGGTAGCTATAACATCCAGATCTTTGAGTTCACGCAAGGGGATAAACCCGGCCCGAACTTCCCTGCTGCCTCAGGTGGCGCAGGCGCTGGAGGTATGGGTGGCGGCATGATGGGCGGCATGGGCGGTGGCATGATGGGCGGCGGCATGAGTGGTAGCATGGGGCCTGATATGGGTGGTGGTGGTAAGTCGATGCCTGGTGCTGCTGGAATGGCAACTATGGGAGGGGCTTAAATTGCCTGAGCCTTTGCGAAAGAGAAGAGAACACGTGATGAAAACAAATACGTTGGTATTATCTTTGGCCCTCCTTGGGGTGATTAGTCTTATAGGTTGTAGTTCTTCTGACAGCCCTCCTGCTCAGGCACCAACAGGTGGTGATCCTGCGATGCAAGGCCGCCCTCCGCAAGATATGATGCCTGGTGGTGTGCCTACTGGGGGAGGAACATCCACTCTTACGGGAGGTGGTGCTCCTAAAGTAGCAGGAGGTCGTTCAACTGCCTTTGATACCGCTCCTGAGAGTATGAAGAAGCTGTGGGGTGGTGGTGGGTCAGATATGTCTGGGCAAGGGGGTATGCCTATGGGTGGCGGATTGCCTGGTGCTAAGCCTGCTCCTATCAGGGATGGGGCTCCTGCGCTGGCGTCACGTAAAGATCCTTTCGAGTCTATGTTTAAGCCGGTCGTCCAGATCACGCCTGCTTGGGACTATGTGATCAGCCATCGTACGCAAGCTCCTCTGCCGCTCGTGCCACCAACGCCCGAGCCAAGCACAGACATTGACTCGCTTCCGCCTCTGCCTCCTGTCGCGCGGCGTGTCGCTGGTGTGTTCTATAACGGAGGTATTACAGCCATTATCGAGTCTGGTGCACCACCTGATTCGACGATCACAATCGTACAACCTGGTGCGGAAGTCGAGAGTGGCGTCCCCGGCGTTGCTCCTTTGGTCGTGGAGTCTATCTCTATGGAGAGCTTAATTCTGCGTGCGAAAGATGGACGTTCGGTTGAGGTGAAGCTCTCCGGTTTGGCTCCCGCCGTTCGTGATGCTCTTCGCCAGCAGTTCTCAACGGGAGGAACAGGCGGTGGCATGGGGCCTGGTGGTGGCATGGGGCCTGGTGGTGGCATGGGGCCCGGCGGTGGCATGGGACCCGGCGGCATGGGACCCGGCGGTAAAGCCGGTGTTGGAGGAGCTCCAACAGGATAAAAATACCTCTTGGCGCTTTGAAATCAAGTGGGTATAATGGTGTAGAGTTTGGGTTTTGCGGGGTAAAGCAAGACAAGGAAATGAACTATGAATAAGATGAAGTTTTTGGCACTGACTATCTTAATCGGAGGAGTGGTTGTTGCTCTTCCTACGAGTGCTTCAGCGCGACAAGAGAAGTTAAACAATGTGACCTTTGACCTTCAAGATGCGCCGATTCGCTCGACGCTGGAGGCTGCCTTCAAGCAGGCAGGAATCAATAACTACATTATTGACAATAATGTTGTCGGTTTTGTCACGCTTAAGATCACTGAGCAGCCTTTCGAGAATGCGCTTAAACTGATCATGCGTGCCGCAAGCGTTCCTTTGACCTACACCAAGGAGAATAGTGTCTGGATTGTCAAGCCCCGTGTGATTAATCAGAACCCACAAGACACAACCTCTGCTCCCACAGGAACCGAGGAAATCGCTCGGCCAAATGCAGCTTACGAGCGCATCAACTTGACCTATCTTGATCCTATGGATCTGAGCCAGATTTTAGGTGGCGTCATCAATGTGAGCTTCTTTACGCGTGCTATGAGCATGGGCGGCGGCATGATGGGCGGCATGGGCGGCATGGGCGGCGGCTTCGGTGGTTTTGGTCGCTAAGCTTCTGCTTATGTTGGCTCGCTCAAAGTATTGAAATAATCAAGTTAGTTAATCAGGGGCGGAATCCCGCCCCTGTATAGCATTTTCGTAAAATAAATAAGAAGCGAAAGTGTTGCGGAGTTTTGGAGGATATGTATGCAAAATCCCTGGCAGCGTAGTGCTTTGTTACTGACGTGTGCGTTTTCGATCTCGCTGGCGGCAACGGTGTCGGTGGCACGGGCGCAAGCGACGCCCGTTAAAGAGTCTAGCAGTACGCTTGATATTGATCTTCGGGACGCTCGTCTTGAGGAAGCAATTACGATTCTTGCGCAGCAGAGCGGTTTAGATAATGTCGTGATTATTCCTGGGGACAAGGCTAATGCTTACCAGAAGATCACTCTTAAGCTACGAGACAAAGGCGTTGAGGCGACGCTGAAGGCGATTGCGCGAGCTGCCGGAGCTTCTGTTGAAGAGAGCGACGGGATTTACTATCTTCGACCTGCCGGTCAAGCACCCGTTGTGGAAAAATCTAAGACGCCAGAGCCTGTCGCGACCGTCGTTGTCCCGACCGCACCTGCGCGTTCCAAGTCGCAGTTTGTGAAGATCCCCCTCAATTTCCTGGCCCCCTCGGATTTTGTGAAGTTGATGGATGATCCTACCTATAACTACCTCGTCAAGACAATGATTATTCCTGAGGCAATGGCAGCAAGCAGAAATATGCAGCCTCTTGCCCCGCCGAACATCTTGCAGCCGAATGGCAACCCTATTCTTCCCACCGATCTGACGGGCTCCGGTGTTCTGGGAGCAGGTCAACGTGGTGGCATGATGGGCGGCGGCATGATGGGCGGCGGTGGCTTCGGTGGTGGTGCTGGTGGCTTCGGCGGTGGTGGGCGCCAAGGTGGTGGTTTTGGCGGTCAGCCCGGTGGTGGTATCGGTGGTGGCCAGCCTGGTGCGGGCGGCCAAGGACAGAACCAGCGCTCGCTTCGTCCTCCAGGTATTGACAATATCCTCTCCAGTGATGCCGATAATACTCTCATTGTCCAAGGAGACCCTGCTGATATTGACGAGCTAAAAGCGCTGATTCGTCTGCTGGACGTTGCACCAAAACAAGTTGAGATTCGCGCTGAGTTTGTCACGGTCAACATTCAGGATGTGAACAGCTTTGGAATCCAGTGGCAGTTTAGTCCCGCAAATAACCTTGATCTCAGCCAGCAAGCGGCAGCGGGTAGCGCACCGAACCTGGCGGTTCAGTACGCTTCCGGAAATGCTGTTGCAAGCTTGCGCGCTGCCTATATCAAGCAGACAAACCGGATTCTCCAGGCTCCTATCATCAGTACGTCGAACAACACCCCTGCAAGTGTGTTTATCTTTGATACGGCCTTTATCAACCAGTCTGTTGTGATTCCTGGACAGCTAGGTGGGCAGCCGACGGTTGCTACCCAGCCTATTCCAATTACGGCAAGTAACCAGTTCTTCGTGACACCCCATATTAATGGTGATGGTACGATCAGCATGTTGCTAAACCCACAGCTACAGTCGTTTACCACGGCTATTACGCCCAATACTCCTCCACGCTCCACGACTCAGGGAGTTTCTACGTTCCGCCGTATCAAAAGTGGCGAGACGATGATGCTGGGTGGGTTTATCACAAAGCAGGAAGATGGTGGCGAGCTGCGTATCCCGTTCTTGTCAAGTCTGCCGCTGATTGGTGAGCTCTTTAAGCAGAAATCGAACACGGTCACGGGTGTCGAGACGCTCATCTTTGTGACTCCTCGTATTATTGAGGAGATCAATACAGGCGGCGGCGGCTCAAACCTGTAAGAGCTTCTGTGGGTGAAATAAAGTCGGGTGGCAGCTGCCACCCGACTTTTTGTTTGTGTACGATACAATACATCAGTTAGATGCTTGATAATATTGCGCTGATTGGATTTATGGGGAGCGGGAAAAGTACCGTGGGCAGGCAGCTTGCCCAGCTGCTTGGCTGGCATTTTACGGATACAGATAGCCTGGTGGAGCGTGTTGCGGGATGCTCTATCCCTACCTTGTTCATGCGTGATGGTGAGATGGCATTCCGAGATCGAGAGACGGAGATTTTATTAGGGGTGACTGCGGGGGAACGGCAGGTCATCGCGACGGGTGGTGGGGCGATTTTGCGCGAAGAGAATGTTGCGGCGCTGCGCGGTGCCGGCCTTGTTGTCTATCTGACTGCACACCCCGATGTCCTCGCTGAGCGCGTCAGCCGTCGCCCTGGACAGCGCCCGTTATTAACAAGTGGGGAGGAGCCTGCACTGACACAAATCTTGCGTATGCTCGCGGAGCGTGGCCCCCTCTATCAGAAAGCTTGTCACATCCTGGTGGATACATCGGATCGGTCCCCTCGGGCGCTCGCGGAAGAGATTGTGCGCCGGTTTCAAAAACAGAAGGGGATTTCGTGAGTCGTGTACCCGTTGCCCTCTCTGAGGGCAGGGACTACGAGATCCATATTGGAGCGGACTCCCTCGCCGCTCTAGGCCCGCACTGTGCTGCTGTCGCTCACTCGTCCCGTGCGGTGGTCGTAACCCAACCCCGCATTGCGCGACACTGGGAAGCGGGAGTGTCTCAGAGCTTGGAGCGAGCGGGATTTCAGGTCGAGAGCGTACACTTTCCCGCCGGGGAGCGCTATAAAAACCTCACCACGATCACCCGGCTCTACGACGCTCTCTATCAGCTCACGCCCGCTCTGGATCGAAAGACACTGATCGTGGCGCTTGGGGGCGGTGTGGTTGGAGATATGGCAGGCTATGTCGCTGCCACTTACCTGCGTGGTCTTGACTATGTACAAGTCCCGACAACCCTTCTGGCGATGGTAGACTCCTCGGTTGGGGGGAAGACAGGTGTAGACTTTCGTGAGGGGAAAAACCTGGTGGGAGCCTTCCATCAGCCCCGCTGTGTGGTGATTGATCCCACACTCCTCCAGACACTGCCACGCCGCGAAGTACGCTCTGGTCTTGCGGAGGTGGTGAAGTACGGGGTGATTCAAGACCCCCAGCTACTGACAACGCTTCGGGAGCAGGCGGGCTTGCTTTTGCGGGGGGACGCAGAGGCGATTGCTGCCGTTGTTGAGCGTTCCTGCCAGCTCAAAGCTGATGTGGTGACGGCAGATGAGCGGGAAGAAACAGGGCTTCGGGCGATCTTGAACTTTGGCCACACGATTGGTCATGCCTTGGAAAGTGCCACGAAGTACCGTCGCTATAAGCATGGTGAGGCAGTGGCGATTGGGATGATCTCTGCAGCGCTCATTGGAGAGCAGCTGGGTGTCACCCCTTCCGAGCTTACGCAGGAGCTGCGGGCGACTCTCGTAGCGCTCGGGCTTCCGACAGACCTTCCGGATGACGTGAGCGATGAGACATTAATTGCACTGACAGCTCGTGATAAAAAAGCGGAGGCGGGTGAAGCCCGTTTTATCTTGGTTAAGCAGCTTGGACAGGTTGAACTGATGACAGTGCCAACAAAACTGGTTCAAGTGGGGCTGACAACGCATCGCCAAGGTTTAGGTTTGGACTAAAGGAGCGCAAGGTACAATGCAATCAGGTGGAGTCGGCAAAGAAGCGCTTTGTGCGCTCTGGTTTGGTGTGGTAGGGTTTACTTTTTTTGCACCTGCTCTCGGGATGGCCCTGCCCATGAGTGTATTTACGGTACTCTACAGTGTGGTTCTACTGGTTAGCGTGGTGATGCTTGTTGTATCACTGCTTGGTCAGAAAGGAAAAAACAATCATGCCGAGTGACGATGCTCCGACGACAGATGCCGCTTCTGCAGATAAAGATCGTGTCTATCTGATCAACCGGGTGGTGGGAAAGCGCTACGAGGTTCTAGAGTTTCTTGGGGAAGGGCCACTGCTGGCCTCTTTCCGAACACGGGATCAGCAGCTCAACCGAATTGTGACGCTCAAGACCTTGCGCTCTGAGTACGCACAGCGCTCCGATATTATCGAGAGTCTACGGGCCGGTTGGGCGGAGACACTCTCTCTGACACACTCGGGGATTGCACGCTCTTATGATGTCGGCGAAGATGTGGCACTGACTCTTCTCTACCATGTGGAGGAGTTTGTTCGAGGAATTGACCTTAAAGAGCGCATCAAGCGTGTGGCTCCGCTTCAGCTGACGGCTGCTGTGGACATTGCCCTCGCCCTGGCAGAAGCACTGGAGTACTCGCATCCGCGCGGAATTGCGCACGGGGATCTCTGCCCGCAAAATATCTTAATTGGGCCAGAGGGGCAGGTAAAGGTGAGTGGCTTTGGGACATCATCCACCTATGCGCTGCTCACAAAAGAAGATCCCCGTGTCCTGATGCGAATGGCGCACTATGCGGCCCCTGACCTAGCGACCCACTCGTTAGCGACAACATCGGCAGATCTCTACGCACTCTCGGCGATTTTGTATGAGATGTTAACGGGAGAGACACCCTTTAAAGGAGATAATGCCGTCCAGCTTGCACTCCGCCATGCCCAAGAGCAGCCGCACTCACCACGTGCGGTCAATCTCGCGGTGCCAAGAGCACTGGAAGGAGTTATTCTCAAGGGACTAGCCAAGCGCCCTCAGGATCGCTATACAAGCGCCACCGATCTCCTTGTCGATCTCCGAAAGATTCGGGAAGCACTGCGCTTTGGCCGATCACTGGCTTGGTCGCCGCTGGATGGCGAGGGGAGCTTAGACACTGTCGCTCCTGTGGTTGCTGTGATACCCAGTATTGTGGAGAACCCAACGGACACAGGGCGACGTGTCTCGAAGGCCGTTTTAACGGATGTTCTACCAAAAAAGAATACGAAGGAGAAAAGTGATAGATCTATGGAGGAGATAGACCACGAAGAGGCACCTGCGCCCCGGCGGATCGGTGGCGTTTTACTCGCCGTCAATTTATTTTTGTTGCTAGCCCTCATTGGAGCAGGCGCACTTGTCTTTAACTGGATTAAGCCTTTCCTGAGTCCCGCCAATCAGGTTGTGGTTCCGGAGCTTAGGGGCAAGACACTTACCGAGGCGAAGGCGATTGCCAACGAATCACACTTCAAGCTTGCCGTTCAAGATCAGGTCTACATGGATGATAAACCTGCCAATACGATCTATCAGCAGAAAGAGCGCCCAGGAGATAAGATTCTAGAAGGGAAAGAGGTCACCATCTGGGTTTCTAAAGGCCCTGAGATGGTACTCATCCCCAATGTTGAAGAAGTCACGCTGGATAAAGCGCAAAAAGATCTGGAAAAAGTGGGCCTTAAAGTGGGAACGATCTCACGGCGCTTTGATCCCATCACCCCCACAGGCGTTGTCTTGGAACAGCTCCCGCGCGGAGATGGCTCGGAGCGTCGTGCGCGCGGCACAAAGATTGACCTGACGCTCTCGAAGGGGCCAGAGCCTGAGCCTACACCGGAGCCAACCCCCCCCCCAACTCCTGAGCCTACGATGCCAACAGCACCTGATCCTGGCACGAATCCCGCAGGCTTGCCTGATCCTGAAGACACGCGGCAGCGCACGTTCCGGGTTCCTTACCGAACGCCACAGGACGGCCAGCAGCACCATATCGTCATTCAGGTGGAGGACTCTGAGGGAACCCATACCGGCTACGACAATATGCACGGGCCAGGGCAGACCGTCGCCACGGAAATTTCGGGAGTGGGGCGACCTATCATCATTAAGCTCTACGACAACGATGACCTCAAGGCGCAGACTCTCGCCGTGAAGGGACGCTAACGTGGCAATTGAGCTGGCTCCCTCACTGCTGGCAGCAGATCATGCTCGCTTCGGTCAGCAGGCCCAAGAGGCACTGGCAACTGGCGAGACATGGCTCCATGTAGACGTCATGGACGGGCGCTTTGTGCCGAATCTGAGCTTTGGGGCCGAGGTGGTTCGTGCCCTGCGCCCGCTCTGCCCAGCAGCCTTTTTTGATGTTCACTTGATGGTGGTGGAGCCCGAGCGCTACATCGAGCCCTTTGCTGCCGCAGGAGCACACGCCATCACGGTGCACCAAGAGGCAACAGCTCACCTGCAGCGGACACTGGCCGCGATTCGTGAGGCGGGCTGTCTGGCAGGAGTGGCGCTCAATCCCGCAACCTCGCCGGAGATCCTGCGCTACGTTTTAGAAGATCTGGACCTAGTGCTGGTGATGACGGTCAATCCGGGGTTTGGTGGCCAGGCGTTTCTTCCCATTGCAGCCCGCAAAGTCGGGGAGCTTGCCAGGCTGCGCGCCGAGACAGGGGCCACGTTCAAGATCAGCGTAGATGGTAGTGTGAATGTCAAGACCGCGCCAGGGCTGGCTCGCGATGGGGCAGATGTACTCGTGGCGGGCTCGGCGGTCTTCAATCACGCTGCGGGTGTTGCTGCGGGCATCGCGGCGCTTCGGGAGGTCGTGGGGCCATGAGTCTGACGGTCGTTTTTGGCGTCTTGCTAGTGGTTGCCATCGCGTTGACCATCCTCTTCTACTCCCGTGGCTACGGGGCACTCTCCCCACGCTCGCGCCTCTACCGCACCGCAGGAATGGCGATGCTCTGCCTCTTTTTGGTACTCTTGACCATCTTTATGGGACGAGAGTTCGTAGGCCGTGTGGGCCTGCTTCAGAAGCTTGCTCTTCTTATCTCCATTTACTGCCTGGGAATTAGCCTGCCGTGTATTGCACTTCTGGATGCTCTTGAGTCCTTTGTGACCGTGCGTAAAGCGGAGCGCCAGGTGATCCAGCAAGCGATTCAGCAGACGATAGAAGAGGCTCAGAAGCAGCGCAATGCCCAGTGATGAGGATGTTTTCTGGATGCGGCGGGCGCTGCGGCTAACCAATCGGGTGAAAACTCATCCCAGCCCTGGGGTGGGAGCAGTGGTTGTCAAAGCTGGCAAACTCATCAGTGAGGGCTGGACGTACAGCACCCCAAAAGTGCACGCGGAGGCGATGGCGCTGCGCCTTGCCGGGGAGCGGGCGCGTGGTGCTACACTTTATACTACCCTGGAGCCCTGCTCACACTGGCAGCGCCCTGATGGCTCCGAGCGCACGCCGTGTACCCATCACTGTACTCAGGCGGGTATTGTGAGGGTGGTGGCGGCGACGCTTGATTCTAACCCTCAGGTGAGCGGGGAAGGCTTTGCGCAGCTGGAAGCTGCCGGAGTCGCGCTCACGGTTGGCGTTTGTGAGGAGCAGGCAAAGGAAGCACATCGGGCGTTTCTGAAGCACCAGCGTACAGGCATGCCCTATGTCACGCACAAAGCCGCGATGACGCTCGACGGCAAGCTTGCCGCGAGCCATGCTGCGCCGCTTGCGATCACCAGCGAGCCTGCCCGCCGCGCCGTGCACCGCCTGCGTGCCAAGTCTGATGCGGTGATTGTCGGGGTGGGGACGGTTCTCGCCGATGATCCTGAGCTGACGGTTCGGCTGGTGCGTGGCACCAGTCCTACTCCGGTGATCTTTGACTCAATGCTTCGCACACCCCAGAGCGCAAAGCTCAACCGCCCCGGCACGCTGATCCTCACCTGCCAGCAGGCGACAGCTAGCCAGGGCTGGGATGCGGAGCTTATCACACTCCCCGCCGACGAGTCGGGGCGGGTCTCTGTGGCGGTTGCGCGTGCGGTTCTGGCGGAGCGCGGCCTGCTCGACGTGTTGTTGGAGTCAGGTGGGGCGCTGGCGGCGGCCTTTCATGCCGCGCTGGCCGTAGACCGCTGCCTTTTCTTTCTCGCTCCCAAGCTGATTGGGGGAGCCCACGCTCCCACTCCTCTGGATGGCCCTGGCTTGCCTACTCTAATTGCCCTGGAGAGCCTTCGTGTTCGTCGCTACGGCCCCGATATAGCCCTCGAAGGCAAGCTACTCCGCTAAAAGTGAGCAACCACGAAGTACGGCACCGGGGGCGCGGCCTAGGAGCTGAAAGCCACCGCGCTCGTCCCATATCCCCATGTCCTCAGTCTGAATGGCCAAAACAGAGTTGTAGTTTGCCAGATCGTAGTGGGCCAGTAGGCCCAGCTGACCAGGCGCAGTATCGGTTCCGGTGACGGGATCAAGAATGCGTGTCTTGAGCCACGGAGGCGCGAGCTTAGGGCCATCTACGCCTTGGCTATAGAACTGGCTCGCCAGCTCACTCATCCCATACTCGGAGTAGCAGTGCGTTGGGGAAACTCCGAGGCGCTCGGTGAAGAGTTCGTAAAGCTCAGACTTCTCGACCTCGCGGCTGCGGCCTTTGAAGCCTCCGGTTTCGATCACCACAGAGCCTTCTGGAAGCACAAGATGCGTATTGGGATCTGCATCGAAGAAGTTTACCCAGGCAAAGGCGGTTCCAAAGTAACAGGTGGGGTGTCGCAAGATCTGGAGTGTTTTGGGCGTGGCGAACGTCGCACCAAGTGCCTCCAGCATGAACGAGAGCGACGAGTGTGGCGCTTCATCGGGTGAGGGCATGAGGGCCATAATTCCCGCCTCACACTTGGGGATGGCGTGCGCATAGCCTTCCTTGAGCGAGGCTTTGTAGAGCTCCAGAGCCTTGGCGCTCATAAAATGGCGGCTGGTCTCGCTGCTTGTGGTGCCTGAGGAGTGAAAGACTTTCACGCACGCGCTCTCCGGGACACACGTGAGGGGGAAGCGCTTGAAGGCGGCGGCAGGGGCAGCGGGAATCTCCTGCCAGCGCGTGACGGTGGCTGGAGTCTGACCGCGTCCATTGCAGAAGCGCTGGTAGGGGAGGTTGTGCGTGTACTGGTAGGCAAAGAGCCGCAGCGCGAGCGAATCAAAGTCGCCTGTGCTGGTCTGGATAAAGGCAGTAAGGTCGCTGGAGAGACTCATGGGAGAGCCTCGTAGAGAGTCAGAGTGCCGTCGGTGCGCACGAGGAGTAGGAAGGCTCCATCGGGCGTGGAGATTGTCTGCTGAATCGGTGCTCTGGTAGGGAGCGTGAGCCGCCAGCGCGTCTTACCCTCCTGATCGAGGACAAACAACGCCCGCTCGCCGTCCAGAACCGTCGTGCGCTCGCCCTGTGCGGAAAGAGCGACGAGCCGGGGGGCGAAAAAACGCCCGCCTTTTTCATCGCCCCGGGCGGTTCCATCACGGTTGAGTAGCAGCAATCGCTTGGTCTCGTCACCGCGTCCCGTCATGGTCACGTAGCTCAGCGCGACTCGCTGGCCATCCGCTGAGACAATCGCCTGAGCCCGAGTTCCGGGGATGCGTTTCTCCCAGAGCCGTACCCCCGACTCCATATCGTAGCCCGTTAGCTCCAGATCGCGCTCATCACGTCGTGGGCCGTGTCCCGAGAGGCTAATTGCGGTGGCGCCATCGGCGGAGATCTGAACCTCTTGCCAGCGGGCGGTATCGGAGTCGCCGTAGGCCCAGCCCCCGAGCCTGCGAACCCCTGCGGGTAGCCAGGTTCCGGTAAGAGCCGCAGAGCCATCGGTGGAGACCGCAAGACTATCGGGCACAGCGCTGAGCTTCCAGACAAGGGGAGGTTGAGTACTCAGCAGAGAGACGGCGAGAATCTGATGGGCGCTGGTACCAAAAAAAGCCTTGTTGCCATCGGGAGTGGCGACCAAGCTCCAGAGCGTTCCTGGCAGGGCAAAGGCATATGTCTGCGTGGTAGCAGGCCCCAGTATCCAGGCTTTCTTCACAGAGGGGTTGTACAGAGCTCCCACCAGTACCCGCCTTCCCCGCACTGCCACAACACGGTTTGCTAGCGAGAGAGGCGCGGCTGTCCAGAGGGTAATCCCTGTCTGTGGTTCCAGAAGCTGGACTTGTTTTTGCTCATCTAACAAGGCCACAGCACCATCTGGGGCAAGACTGAGGCTCCGTATGCGGGGGAACAGGCGTGTCCAGCGCTCTTTCCAGCGGGGACGGTTATCGCCAATGGTGAGCAGGGGCTCGGGAGTCGTGTTGGTGGGCGGGGCTTTTGGTCGTGGTGTGCTGGGGGGGCGTAAGGGGGACTGCATTAGGTGCTCTCTAGAAACGCCCGGTGTAGAGTCGTATCCTCGGTGAGCTCGGGATGAAAGGCGGAGGCGAGCCAGTTTTTCTGGCGTACCAGCACGACTTTATCTTCGTAGCGGGCAAGTGGCTCGACAGCTGGCCCCCACTCACTGACATAGGGCGCTCGAATAAAGACCCCGTGCACCCGGCCCAGCGGTGAGTCCAGATCAGCCTCAAACGAGTCTCTCTGTCGCCCAAAGGCATTGCGAGCCACACCCATATCCATCAGGCCCAGTAGCGGCTGACCGCCGCGCTTCTCACCTTCCGTGATGCGACTCGCGAGTAAGATCATCCCCGCACAGGTTCCCCAGATCGGTTTTTCAAAAGCACGAATTGCCGTATCCAGGCCGAAGCGCTTGAGCAGGTAGCCCATCGTGGTACTCTCACCACCGGGCAAGATCAGGGCATCCGCTGTTGCCAGCTCTTGAATGCTGCGCACCTCAAAGCCCTCGCCCCCTGCGGCATTGACCGCCTTGATATGCGCCTCAAAGTCGCCCTGTAGTGCCAGAACTCCTACTCGCTTACGTGCCATTTTTTATTTTTTTCCAGTCTACCAGTGCGTCTCTCACGTTTTGAAAGGCGAGCTCTCGACTCTCCGGGAGGGTATCGGGGGAAAACCAGTCTAGCTCCGCCATATCATCGGATGCTTGTGCTTTGCCACCCATAACTCTACACAGGTAGAAGATATTGAGGGTGTGCTCATGGGGATCATCACCGTACTGGTCCATGTAAAATCCTAGTAATTTTACCGGATCTACTAATAACCCCGTCTCTTCCCAAAGCTCGCGCTTCATGCCCGCTTCAGGATGCTCACCCGGCTCCAGAAAACCGCCAGGTAGATCCCAGAGTCCCTTGGAGGGCTCGATGCCACGTCGTCCGAGGAGCACGCGGCCCTGAGCATCTTCCACTACGCCCCCAGCGGTAGGTCGGGAGTTGTTCCAGTAGAGAAAGCCACAGGAGTCGCACATCCGGCGCTCCGCGTCTGTATCAGACGGGAAGCGCCGGGTCTGAAGCTCGGTGCGGCACCGTGGGCAGAAGCTATAGTGCCGGAACATCTAAGCGACTACCAGCCGCGCTTGTCGAAGCGCTCGACATCGGGGATGGTGCGGATGTCAATGCCGACCATTGGCTCGCCTAGGTTCTCCGAGATCTCGGCGAGCTTGGCGTAGTCTTTGTAGTAGAGAACCGCGTCCACGATGCGCTTGGCACGCTCCGCGGGATCGCCGGACTTGAAGATGCCACTGCCCACAAAGACCGTCTCCGCGCCCAGATGCATCATCAGAGCCGCATCCGCCGGGGTTGCCACGCCGCCTGCGGAGAAGTTTGGCACCGGGAGCCGACCGGTTTTGGCCACTTCCAGAACCAGCTCGTAGGGGGCCTGTAGCTCTTTTGCCTCGTTCATCAGCTCGGCTTCGTCCATAGACTGGATCTTGCGAATGCCGCCCATGAGCGCACGCATGTGGCGCACGGCCTCGACCACGTTGCCGGTTCCTGCCTCGCCCTTGGTGCGGATCATCGCCGCGCCCTCTCCAATGCGACGGAGCGCCTCACCCAGATTCCGGCAGCCACAGACAAATGGGACGCTAAAGTCGTGCTTGTGGATGTGAAATTGCTCATCTGCAGGGGTCAGTACCTCGGACTCGTCAATAAAGTCCACGCCCAGGGCCTCTAAGATACGCGCCTCGATAATATGCCCGATACGTGCTTTTGCCATCACGGGAATGGTGACGGCGGCCATGATCTCTTTGATCATTCTGGGATCGCTCATGCGTGCCACGCCACCGTCTTTGCGAATATCGGCAGGGACGCGCTCCAGGGCCATTACGGCGACGGCCCCTGCTTCTTGTGCGATCACGGCTTGCTCCGCGTTGACCACGTCCATGATCACGCCGCCCTTGAGCATCTCCGCAAGCCCGAGCTTAGTAGCCCAGGTAGATTTTTCTGTCATTGTTGTTAAATTTCCTCGTTCTTGATTCTACCGCGCTGGATACAACACAATCAACTATGATATAATTCCTGCGCTTTCCCAAGTTTCTTCGGAGATGCTCCCAGGTCGTTCAACGGCAGGACAGAGGTTTTTGGTGCCTTTAATTGGGGTTCGAATCCCTGCCTGGGAATTATTTTTTGTCTCATGAAAAATGGGTCGGCTTTTGTGACTTTGGTCCCTTGCTAGAAAACACTGGGTCTACCTAAAATAGAGAGCATGAGATACCGTCTGCTACGCACACTCTGTCGGTGGCTGGCACACCTGCTTTTTATCTTTCATGGTGGTTTTCGTGTGACGGGCAATGCGTCAGTGCCTCAAAAAGGCGGTGTCTTGATCTGCCCGAACCATGTTTGCGATGCCGATCCTCCCGCTATCGGAGCGGCTTTAGATCGCGAGGCATGGTTTATGGCCAAGTCCGAGCTTTTCTCCATGCCCATCCTGCGCTGTCTTCTTCCTGCGGTGCATGCCTTTCCTATCCGACGCGACTCTGCCGACCGTGCTGCACTGTCTCGCGCCGAAGAGCTACTGAGAGCGGGCGAGGCGGTTGTGATCTTCCCGGAGGGGGGGGGCAATGTTGAAGGCACGCTCCAGCCCCTGCATCCTGGAGCACTGTTGCTGGCCTTGCGCACGAAAGTCCCCGTGGTTCCCGTGGCACTGTTTCACACCAATAAAGTCGTACCCTATGGTGCCACACGTCCCCAAAAATCTTCTGAGCCCGTGCGCGTCGAGTTTGGCGAACCGCTAGACTTCTCCGATCTCCATGGCAAAAAAGGCGCGGTGGACGAAGCGACAAAGCGCCTCACCGAGCGCCTTGCTCAGATGCTAGGGCAGCCCATCCCTGAAGGAAAACCGCAAAAACACGACTGAAATTTTGGAGGGGGTGCAACTTTTCCGGGTATAGTGGTTCTATCTAGTGATGAGGTTTCGAAATATGACAAATACAATGCGTTTTGGAGTTTTAGGACTTGCTGCGACGGGGCTAGCAGGTTGTACACAGCCGCGCCCTGTAGTGATGGCACCACCGGTTGCGCCGCCCCAACCCGCCATGGCGGCTCCTGTTTCTAACGGCGAGGTCTACAACTGGCGTGATGTGCCCGCCGGTCAGCAGGTTCCGATCACGCGTGCTGTGTTTGACCAAGGAGGCTACCAGCTCTACGCTGCCTCAGGCGAGACCATTGCGGTTCCCTTTGAGAACCAGAACATGTACGTCATGAAGTTCGGCAGAACCAGCGGCCAGATGTACTTTATCAACGAGAACAACACCACCCCGACCCTTTATGTTCGTGAAGGTGCCTTTTTGGAAAATGCTGCGGCTCAGGGAGCTAAGTGGTATCCCTTCCCTCAGAACTATGCTTACACGCAGCCCGTTTATCTGGGGGTGGCACCATCCTGGTCTGCCTACACGGGAATGGGCTGGTACCCTGGAATGACCTACTACGGAGGCTACTATAGTACAAGTCCCTGGGTTTCGGGGATGGCCTTTGGGGCTATGGTCGGAATGATGGCCAATATCGGGGGACGACCCTACTACGGCTGGAATAGCTACAGTACCTACTACCGCTCTAACCCTACCAATCGTGTGCTGATCAACAATAGCCGTAGCAACTTTAATTACTCGTCGGTAGGCCGTCGTAGCCCTTCAGCGGGCTCGTTCAGCCGCTCATCGGGTGGTACAGGCTCGTTTGGTGGGCGCTCCACAGCGGGCACACGCCCTGGTGGCAGTGGCTTCAGTGCCTCACGTCCTAGCTTTGGTGGTGGCTCGCGTCCTAGCTTTGGTGGTGGCTCCAGCGGCTCGCGTCCTAGCTTTGGGAGCGGCTCGCGTCCTAGCTTTGGTGGCGGCTCGTCGGCAAGCCGTCCTAGCTTTGGCTCAGGTAGCTCGGGCTTCTCCAGTAGTCGCCCTTCTGGTGGCAGTAGCTTTGGTGGGGGGCGTAGCTCGGGTGGTAGCTTTGGCGGAGGTCGTAGCTCGTTTGGAGGAGGCCGCCGCCGTTGAGAAATGAGTTTATTTTTAGCACGGGAGGCGACTGGGACACGACTAGTCTGACGAGCGGGGGCTACTCTATCGAGGCAGCCCAGCTCTATGTCGAGCTCCGGGCAGGACGAGACGACTGGGGTGATGAAGTGGAGGGTGGAATCTGGGAAGGGGCGGAGCTAACCGCCCTGATCCGGCCCGCGGAAGATCCGATGGCACCCTACGACATCTTTCCCGGACGTATCACCATGGAGTTTCCTGGCTACACGATCATCATGGAGAACCAGCACCCGATGGTAGATATGCGCCACTTGCGCATCTGGTTCAATGGTGAGGACATCACGGATCGCGTGGTGGACATCGTGGTAGATATTAATGCCGTGGATAGCTTCGTGCAGGCCTATGCCAGTGTCTATAAATCACGGTTTCTGCTACGTGATGAAGTGATTACGTACAATATTTTGTAAGAGAGAGTTCTGTAGAGATGTCAAACCGACCTTCCGCCGCCCAAGTGGCGGGACTGGATACCAACCTCACTTGGATCGTCTACGAGTCTGATAGCGCCGATGGCCTGCATGTTTTGCATAATGGCCAAGCGATTCTCACGGGCTCTATTGAGAGTATCTCCGTAGACATTGATAGCGAAAAAGGTACCGTGACGGCGATTCTGGTGCGCAGAGAAGGCAATAACATTAGCCTCTTTCCGGGCTCTATTGAGATCATCGCCAAAGAAAAGCGCCTCTCTCTCTCTGCAGTGGAGGCCAATAACCTCGAGGGACTCTACTTTGGGATAGGGTTGCGCCCAGACGGTACGAGCGACCAAGTGCAGGGAGTGAAGAGCCTGCGAGTTGTCCTAACACCAGGGCTGGCCAGTGCAAAGCTCACCTGGAGCGAAGACAGCACTGAAGAAACGATCTTTTAGTTTTCGGTGCCGTGTAGCGCTTCCAAGGCGACATGGGGCCTAGCTCCAGCAGCAGCCAGGCTGTCGTCCTGGCGGAAACTAGGAACCCGAGATCTAGGAGGGAGCGAGTGCGGAGATGTACTCACTCGCCGCCTCACGGATACGCTCGGAGGGATGCCGATCCAGGAGCTCTTGGGCTTGAGGGCGTAAGTTCGTGTCTCGCAGGGTCGCTAGCACGAGGAGCGCACAGGCAACAAAGCCCGCATCGGCGCTACGAAATACCGCACGGCGGAGATAGGCCCGCTGAGGTTCGTCTAGGAAGACCAACTCTTGAGGCGTACGACGGGCCAGAAGCCGGGTGAAAGTCACAAAGAGGGCTTCCTGAAGCTCGAACGTCATTCGGTTTGCCTTACGGTGCAGGTTACGGCGGCCCTCCAGACGAGGAAGTTTCTCCAGTGCCTCCCCCAGAGAGAAAAGCTCGGGGAGAATATCCTGGGGAGCCCCCAAAAAGGCGTCTTGGAGCTTTACTCCCTGATTCACCCACTCTTCCGAGAGAGATGTCTCAAGCCACCACAGATACTTATCCCAGCGCCGTCGCCGAGCTTCCTGACAAGTCCTCCGAGTAAACTCGGGGAGCTGTTGCTGGAACCAGGAGAGATCGTCTGTCTGCGGACGAGGCTGCATCATAGGACTTTAGTATACCCACGATAAATCTCTAGACATCAAAAAAGGCTTGCGCGAGGCGCTCTCCTTCGGGAGTGAGGCGGTAGTTTTTTGCCTCGACGGTGGCGATTCCTGCTGCGACGATCTCCCGTAGGTGGTGGTAGAGCGAGCCAGTGGCAAGCCCGACAGTTTCCCCCAGCTGGGGAGGTGTCTGTGGACCTTTTGTTAAAAGTGTCTCGATCAGCTTGGCACGAGAGATCGGGGAGAAGGCGCTGGCTTTTCGTGCCACTTGCTCCGCACTAGAGCTCGTTTCTGAGCGGACTATGCTCCGCGAGGATACTTTAAGGGCCTCAATCTCTTCCCGAAGTACTGCGAGCTCACCCAGCACTTCTGCTAGGTCTGCCTTCCCTTTTTTGTTTTCTTTACCAGATTTGCCTGCCATAGTCCTAAGTTTAACAGAGACTTAATGCCTTTGGTAGGGAATGCGGGATAATAGAGACGCAATGGCCCAAGAAACCATCTTAGTTGTGGACGATGAGCCGACTCTCATCGAGGCGATACGCTATAACCTAAAAGCGCAGGGTTTCACGGTTCTGACGGCAGGGGATGCGGATGAAGCACTCCAGCTCTTCCGGAGCCAGCGCCCTGACCTCATCGTGCTGGATGTGATGCTACCCTCGGGGAGTGGTTTTGATATCTGTCGCCTGATCCGTCAGCAAGGCGAGCGGGTGCCGATTCTGATGCTCACGGCACGCATCGCGGAGAGTGACCGGGTGCAGGGGCTGGAGATTGGGGCGGATGACTATGTGGTCAAGCCCTTTGGGATGCGGGAGCTTGTGGCGCGGATCAAGGCGCTGTTGCGTCGTGCGGGGAGCGAGGGCGACAGCAGTGTCGTCGGGCCACAGCTCGTCTCTGCGGCGCTGGACTTAATCGTGGATTTAGAGAAACATGAGATCACGCTGAAGGGGAAGCCCGTAAAGCTAGCACGAAAAGAGTACGACCTTCTCGTCTTGCTCACGGCGCATCCCGGAAGAGTCTTTGACCGAGCCGCACTGCTGGACCGGGTCTGGGGAACCGGAGAGGTGGTGGAGGAGCGCACGGTGGATGTCCATATCCGCTGGCTACGAGAAAAAATCGAGCCTAGCCCCTCCAGCCCTGAGCATCTGTTAACGGTTCGTGGTGTCGGATACAAGTTCCAGCCATGAGTAAGCGCCTCGAACAGCTCGCGCTTCTCGTGCCAGATGGCCTCCTGCGCGTTAATGACAACAACAAGATTCTTTATGCCAATGAGACGGCGATTGGGTTTCTGACGGCGGATGGCAATGCCAAGCGCGTTGTGGGGCGCTCGCTCCTAGAGGCCACACACCAAAGAGCATTGGTCGAGCTTGTTGAGTCAGCACGTGCGACAAAAAGCCCTCAGGAAGCGGAAGTGCGCTTAGTCAATGGAAAAGAGCGCTTTGTGAAGGCCCGTGTTTTAGGCCTTTCGTCAGGGGAGGCCATGATTCTCTTTTCAGATCAAACGGAGCTAAGTCGGCTACGAACGGTGCGGACCGAGTTTGTGATCAATGTCTCCCATGAGCTGCGCACCCCCCTTGCCTCGATTCGGGCGATGGCGGAGACACTCCAAGATGGAGCACTAAACGACCCTGAGGTCAGTGAGAAGTTTCTGGGAAATATTGTCCGTGAAGTAGATCGCTTGGTGCGCCTCTCCGAAGACCTGACATTTCTGGCACGCTCCGAAACACTGGCTCCCGCACGTGAGCGCTTCGATCTAAGTGACTTGCTCTACGATATGGCGGAGCGTCTGGCCACCTACGCCGCTCGTCGTAAGGTGAAGATTATCCTGCCTGAGGCAATTCCGACTTTGGAGATTGAGGCAGATCGCAGCGAGCTGGAACAAGTTTTTTTTAATTTGTTAGATAATGCCATCAAGTACACCCCATCAGGAGGCAGTGTCGAAATGACAGTGGTGCGAGAGAAGACAAGCCTGACTGTCACGGTTTCCGACACTGGTATTGGGATTCTCAAAGAAGATCTCCCGCGTATTTTCGAGCGTTTTTGGCGAGCGGATCGGGCGCGAAAGTTCCCTGGCGAAGCCGGAACCGCAACGGGGGGAACGGGACTGGGCCTTTCTATCGTAAAGCATATTGTTGAGGCCCATGAAGGAACCATTGTCGCCGATAGCGAATTGGGAAGGGGGTCTCGCTTTACCGTGACACTACCTCTTGCCAAATCGCTATGAATGACCAACCTGTCCCTTTAACTGACCAGCTTGCCAACATCAGCCCCACGATCGTGGTGGCGGTGATTGCGGGCTTCACCTTGCTGCGATTGATGATGTCCAAGCTCCTTCATGAGAGCTGGGCCCGTACCCTCTCCGAGATCTGCGATACGGTCACGTTTGTGCTGGCGCTCGCTTTTCTCTTGATCCGGCCTTTCGTCGCGCAGGCCTTCTATATTCCCTCCGAGAGCATGGTGCCGACCTTGCAGATTGGGGATCGTCTGATCGTGGATAAGATGTCGTTTCGCTTCCACGACCCTGAACGCGGCGATATTCTGGTGTTTGCCGCTCCGCCGGAGGCCACGGGAAGTCCCACTCTGGAGCAGGACTACATCAAGCGCTGTATTGGTCTGCCAGGCGAAAAAGTCGAGATTCGTGGGGCGAAGCTACGGGTTGGCAAAGAAGTCTTTGAGCCACAAGGTGAAGATACCAACGCCGATGTCGCTCATCAGGCGCTTCGTGACCGGCTTGGGATCAGCCGCGAGAAGTCTATCAAGTTCTTCAAGGACTATGTCTTAGTCAATGGTACGGAGAAACTGATGCCGCAAGATATCGCGCAACAGTTTGGCCAGCCGGGTGCCGAGGTGGAGCTCACTCCAGGAGCTGCCGTTATTAATGGCAAGCCGCTAGAGGACACCTACACCAACGAAGACCCTGGCTACAACATGAACGAGCTTGAAGTGCCTCCCAAGTGCTACTTCATGATGGGCGACAACCGTAACCACTCCGCCGACTCTCACGTCTGGGGCAAGCTCGAAGGCCGCCGTATCGTCGGACGGGGTATCGTCACCTTCTGGCCCCTCACCCGCCTAGGACGTCTGCGCTAAAAATCTACTTTTCGACGCGGCAGCGCTCGGCGAGAATAATGCCGCGCAGGTGGTCCACGGCGCTTTCTAGTGAGTCGTTGACCACCGCATAGTTGTAGTGGGGCTTTTGGGCCAGCTCGTTACGGGCATCGAGCAGGCGGACTTTGATCTGGTCCTCTGTCTCGGTGCTACGGGCGCGGAGACGGCGCTCTAGCTCGGCCAGCGATGGGGGCTCTAGGAAAACGAGAATGACGTCTGCGGCTTTTTTTCGTACCGCAATCCCGCCCTGAACGTCTATTTTCAGAATCACATCGTGGCCTAAAGCGCGATTCTTTTCTACCCAAGCGCGGGGGGTGCCGTAGAGGTTACCGCCATTGACGTGGGCGTACTCTAGAAACGCATCTTCGTTTACGAGGCTCTCAAACTCCGTGACAGAGAGAAACTGGTACGGGTTGCCCTCCGACTCTCCAGGGCGCATTGCCCGCGTTGTTGCCGTTACACAGACTTTGACATCAGGCTGGCGCTCGAGAAGCCCTGCAAGAACCGTGTCCTTGCCCACTCCCGACGGCCCGGAGACTACAAATAAATTTCCTTGTCGCACGCCTCTATTGTATCGTGGCGATACAATAGAGGCGTGCATGATGTTTTTGAGGCGCGGCTGGTAGAGCGGTTTCGGCAGGGGGATGCTCGCGCGATGGAGACGCTCTTTGAGCTCTATACCGACCGGGCGCTTGGTCTGGCGATGCGCCTCACGGAGACGCGGGAAGATGCTGAGGAGGTGGCGCAGGAGGCATTTATCCGTGCCTTTCGCAGTGCCCGTCAGCTCACGGGAGGGCATACCCGGCGCTTTGGACCCTGGCTCTTCACGATTGTGCGCTCGATTGCCGCCGACAAGCGTCGCCAGCTTCGGCTCCCAACCCTCTCGCTAGACACACCCGTTGGCGTAGCGCTGGTAAGTTTCTCTCGCACTGAGGATGAGGCACTAGCACGTGCCGAGCGAAAAGCCTTGCTGGATGCTCTGGAGTCGCTACCGGAGGAGCACAAGCTCGTTCTCACTCTCTGTGATCTGGAAGATATCCCCCACGCCGAAGCCGCCGAAGTTCTGGGGCGCTCCGTCGCCGCCACGAAGTCGCTTCTCTATCGGGCCCGTCGTGCCCTACGGGATGCGCTGCTCTCGCTGTAGATAGGCCACAATCGCCTCGATGCTCTCGTCTGCTGTCTGGCCTTCGCTACTCACCCGAATGTCGGGGCTTTCGGGCGCTTCGTATGGATCAGAAACTCCTGTAAAGTGCGCCAGCTCTCCAGCGAGGGCTTTTTTATAGAGACCCTTCACATCCCGCCGCACGAGCTCAGGAAGGCCACAGTCCACGTGTACCTCCACAAAGCCCTCTCCAATCCGCTCCCGTGCCGACGCCCGCGCCTCGGCGTAGGGGGAGATTGCCGCGACAATCACGTTGATGTCGTTGCGTGCTAAAAGCTGCGCCACAAACGCGATCCGCGCGACGTTCGTATCTCGGTCTTCCTTCGAGAATCCCAGCCCCTTGGAAAGATTCTCTCGCACCGCATCGCCATCGAGCACTTCAAGCTTGCTGACGCCCCGCGCCCGCAGCTCCTCGGCCAGCCCCCGCGCAACCGTGGTCTTGCCCGCGCCACTCAAACCGGTTAGCCAGACGACGAAGCTCATTTCTTATGCCTCGCTAGCAGTCGCTTCATAAAGACCTCGTAGCTCAAGCTCAGACCATTCTCTTTGATGGGATCGTGCCCTCCGCGTAGGGCGATTTCTTGGGCGTGCCAGGCCAGCAACTCGGCATGCAGCGTCTCACGCACTTCTGGGTATGTGTTGGCGAC
>NZ_CBAYMC010000010.1:0-33902 GCF_964826245.1 Armatimonas sp.
CAATATATTGACCGGTAGGAATTTTTAATTGATCATTTTCAAAAAATTCACCTATGTATTTTCCATTGACATACATTTTCCCACAGATAGTATCTCCATCCAATACTGTTCCATTCGTGACGACCACATCACGTCGTATCTTTTCTCGAATCAACTCAATATTAAATTCCTGATTCATTTGCTTCTTTTTCATATCATTATTCACTCCAACCTTTTTATTTAGTCCTCGTCAATACAATTGACAGAATAGTATCGGCGAGGACTATACCTGTATTTTTACAAACGAAACTTCAATCCAATATCCATACCATCAAAAAATTTGACATTTTCTTTGACATTTTCTGAAAAAGCAAACATCTTCATAACCCCTAAACCTAATATTATCTTATTACTCATTTTAAAATCAAATTGCATTTTCCCAAACGCCATTCCATCTCCATAAAAAGGATAGTAAGCGATATTACCCCTTTTTGCCAACAGAGGCACACCTAAACCAATTTTAATTCCTATATTTTTGCTATCTGCAATTTTGTTATTAAGCCCTATAGTATACAACGTAGTATCAGAGCTACCTATACCTATATGTTGATACTGAAACTCAGTTGCATTGCGAGGCATTAAATCAACAACAATAGATTGCACTGACTTACTACTTTTATTAAGATTATTGCTCATCTGAAAATTCCCATATCCCACTCTAAAATGAGAACCTCGAAGAGATTGCTCCATCGCCTGCCCCAGAGCAACCATTCCTGCCACGGCTTGCGTCGTTTCTTCAACAGTAGGTACACGAGTTGCCCCCGCCCGACTACTACTCCCTGAACCTCCTGCACTCCCTCCGGAACTTCCCCCACTTCCGGCAGCGGATCCTGCCGCAGAGCCTGAGCCGCTACTTGTCGAACGACCATTTCCTGCTCCACTTGCGGAACCAGCAGAACTCGACGTTCGGTTTCCCGATGCAGATTGGCGATTTGATTGTTCTTGCTGCTTACGGTCACGCTCCTCTTGAAGCTTTTTATCCTGAGCAGCTTTTTTACTTGCCCTTTTAGCCTCTAATCCATTAGTAGGGAATACCTCTATCCAACCAAATTCTGGATCTTCGATTTCTAGCGACTTAACTTTCCACTGTATAGGAGATTTTATAGGCTCTGCAGCAATATAGTTCCCTTGAGATTCATCAGTTGATAAAGGCTTTATCTTATTACTCGTAACATTGCTTGATCTTAATTCGCCTTTTAGCGTTGTGAAAGTAAATTCTAGGACAATCCGAGCACTGACGCTATATCGATTATAAAACTTCACCAATGCCCAATCAGTAGCAGTAAGTCTCGTCGGCGTTTTCCAGCTTAATTGAATTCCATTTTTATAACCATCATTAACATTATACCAACTAGACCACTGACCTAATTGAGCAAATGAATTCGATATGATACTAAAAAACAATACTAAAAATATAAATGACCTATATAAAAATAAATCTCCCATACACCGCTTCCTTAAACTCCCCATCCAGCCCTTCCTACTTATCATCTCTTTAAAATCCTTTCTTCCAAACAGATTGCCGTTTATTGATCTCAGTTTTCAGACTTCAATCATTACTTTTGATAGAGCCACCAGCACTATGTGCAGGAGTTCTCCGATCAGAGCCGCTGGTATGATCTCTGTCTCCGGAGCGCGTAGGAGGATTGCCAGCAGAGCATTGACCTCGTCATGAGATAGCTGTAGCACAAGCTCTCTGCTGGGATCCTCATTCACGGAAATCTTCGCCTCTCTCTGGCCCAAGATTATAAAGGATGAGAGGAAAATCGGTCGTAAAAATACCGTTAATGAACCGTAAATCTTTGTGCAATAAGCGTAAATTTTGCGGGGAGACCTATAAATTCAGGGAAACCACCTGGAGCGCCGAGGGCTTACCAAGCTGGCGGCGCTGCCCAACAAACAGAGCTGGGTTCAGAGTGGTGGAGTAAAACGTATTGGCAAAATCGGAAGCCTGATCTTCTTTTGGGCTTCCATCCTCCGAGGTGAAGCGCTGCTTCAGTAGAAGCTCCCCGAGCGCACTGATCTGCAGAAGGAGTAAGTCGCCATTGGTTTTCAGGTTGAAGACGACCTCACTTGTGATGTAAGCTCCCACACGGATAGCTCCCTCCGCATCGACTTGAACGCGCGGACTGGCAAGGCTGCGATCCGGCTTCTGCGCCACGAGGGGAAGTTTCCAGCGCAGGTTTCCGAGGTCATCAAGCAGAACAACCCGTGACTCGATCTTTCCATCGGGGTGGGTGAACACTCCCGTCAGGGCAAGACGAACCCCATTGCTAGAGAGGTGCGCACTTTCGAAGTGGAGATCAGGCAGGGCCTCCGTGTCCCACGTCGTCCCGCGCAGCTCCCCGGAGCTGGCGTAACGGGAGACGGCCAGAGCGTTGCCTTCCGGTTTTGCCAGCCGTAGCACTCCGGTGACATAGACTTGGCCCATGCGGCTGACATGAATCGCTCCCGCACGGTCGGCACCATGGGCAGAGCCATCGACTGCATGCCGCCAGCGCAGCTCTCCCTGTGAGCTAAACGCTGCCACCAGCCAGTCCGAGTTTGGACTGCCCATGGTGGCGACATTTCCCGCAAGAAAAGCGTCCCCCTGCAGATCCACACAGAGCGCCGCAAAAGTGGACTCGCTTCCCGGCAGCTCAGCCGTCCGGCTCCAGAGCGAAGTGCCATCTGGGGCATAGTGGAGCAAGATCGCTTGGCGGCTCTGTCCTCTCAGTGCTGTTCCTGCTAAGTAAGCTCCTCCATGGCGGTCACCAAAGACTTGAACACCGCGCTCCTCACTTTTTATGAGTTCTGTCGAGAATCGAGACCAGAGCAAGTTGCCTTGTTGGTCATACTTGAGGAGCATAAGATGCCATCCCTCTGCCTGACCAAAGCCTGGGGGAAAGTAAGACTCCCCTGCCACATAAAATGCCTCACTCCCTTCAGCAGCCACTGAAAACGCACGGTCACAGTCATGGTGTGGCCCAGAGAACCGGTGTCGCTTACGCAGCTTTCCCTCAGCGGAGAAAAACAGCGCAAGGCTATCGACATCCTCATGAACGGTATCAACCTGCCCCACGACGCAGAGTCCCCCATCGCTCCCCGCAACAACGGCAATCCCTTCGGAGCTCGTATCTGTTTGGGTATTTTTCTCACCCGGCCCAGGACGATCTTGGTAGTACCAGCGAGGCGTTGCGCTTGTCGCGCCAGGTTGCTTGACCCGCATGAGCAGTCCCACGACTCCAACCAAGAGGAGCACGGCAGGAACAATCAACCACATGATGGGGCGACGGCTCGGTTTCGGGGGTTGCAAATCGGGAGGCGCGGCAGTTGTGGGAAGACGTGTTGGCGGCGTGGGGAGCGCTTGCAGGTGCACCAGCTGACGCGAAAGCTCTGTGAGAGCCTCCGGCGGTGGGCTGCCCAGTGCCTCTTGCCAGGCGTTTTTTGCTTCCTGGTACTGCCGCCAAACCGCGGCGGTCTGCCCCTGCTCCTGGTGGAGGCGCATCAGCGCCGCATGGGCTTCTAGGTTGAGTGCATCACGCACTAAGAGCTGCTGGAGCCCTGATATCGCCTCAGAGAGGCTGCCCTGCTCGTGACAGTGTCGCACCTGGCTCCAGAGCGCACTCTCCACCGCCAGCTCGACTTCACGACGGTGCCCATTGGCAAGCTCGTCATGCCCCAATAACAGTGGCCCACGGTAGAGAGCCAAGATTGTCTGAGCGGCCTGCTCGTCAGAACTTGCGCCAAGCCGGAGCGCACACTCCTCAAAGCGCTTCAGATCGGTCTCAAGTCGCTCCGCGGCGAGGGCAACCGAGGTCCGTGTTGCCAATAGGAGCCCTCCCTCTTCCGCAATGCCAAAGAGACGCCGGAGCACCGTTAGCTCCTGCCGTAGCCGGGTGCGCTTGCTCGTCAGCTCCTGCATGGGCCAGAGAAGCTCAGCAAGCGCCTCCCTTGTGTGGGCCTTTCCCGGCTCCAGTGCAAGAAAGGAAAACAGTACCTCGGAGTAGCGCCCCGGAAAGACAACACGCTTCCCCGAGGGATCGTATACCTCCACCTCACCTAGGAGTAAGGCTTGCCAAAGCCGTCCTGTATCCATCCACATAAATCCTACCAAAAGTTTACCACCGCACTTCCATTTTTGGCGCGATACAATAACCCCATGCCTGAGTATGTGGTATCGGTCGGGATGGAGTGCCATGCCGAGCTTCTGACCAAGTCTAAGATGTTCTGTGGGTGTGAAAACGCCTTTGGGGGTGAGCCAAACACCCGCTGCTGCCCGATCTGTCTGGGTCTCCCTGGGACGCTGCCGGTGTTTAACAAGCAAGCCGTGGAGCACGTCGTACGCACCGCGCTGGCGCTCAACTGCGAGATCTCGATGCGGACGATCTTTCACCGCAAGAACTATTTCTATCCCGACCTGCCCAAGGGCTACCAGGTCAGCCAGTACGGCAACACGCCTATCGGGATCAACGGTTTTTTAGAGATCGAACGCGAGGATGGCAGCCTTAAGAAGATTCGGATCACACGGGCGCACCTAGAGGAAGACACCGGCAAGTCGCAGCACGTGGACGGCCTAGGTTACTCCGTGATGGACTACAACCGCGCCGGAGTGCCGCTCATGGAGATCGTGACGGACTTTCCGCCCGATGTGGAGAGTGGCGAGGAGGCGCGGCTCTATGCCGAGACCCTGCGCTCGATTCTGCTTTACCTAGGCGTGAGTGATGGCAAGATGGAGCAGGGCTCGCTGCGTGTGGAGCCGAATCCCTCAGTGCGCGAAAAAGGCAGCGAGGTCTACGGGATCAAGACCGAGATCAAGAACCTCAACTCGTTTCGCTTTGTGCAACAGGGCGTGGAGTACGAGGCCAAGCGCCAGATCGCCGCGATTGAGAAAGGTGAGCCGATTATCCAGGCCACTTTCGGCTGGGACTCTGAGAAAAACGAGAGTGTCCTCCAGCGCGTCAAAGAGAGCGAGCAGGAGTACCGCTACTTCCCTGAGCCTGATCTGATCCCGATTGAGTTTCTCGAAGAGTACATCGAGAGCCTCCGCGCCAGCCTCCCCGAGCTACCAATTCCGCGTAAGCGCCGCTTTATGCAAGAGTACGGCCTGCCTGCCACCGATGCCGCCCAGCTCGTGAGCGAGCGTGCCACAGCAGACTACTTCGAGGCCACTGCAAAGCGCGCCGATCCCAAGCTTGTCGCCAACTGGATGCTCGGGGATCTCACACGCCTTGCCAATGCTGCCAGCCAGTCAGTCTACAGCACGCCCATCACCGCAGAGCACCTAGCAGGGCTGGTCAATGCCATTGGCAAGGGCACGATCACCGGCAAGATTGCAAAAGAGCTGATCGAGCCCATGTTTACCGACGGTAAAACCGTCGAGCAGCTCATTCAGGAGCGCGGCATTAAAGTCGCCGATGCAGGGGTCGTTCAAGAGATTGTCGAAAGAGTCATCGCAGCCAACCCCGATATTGTCGCAAAAATCAGAGCGGGCAACGAAAAAAGCAAGGGTTTTCTAGTAGGTCAGGTGATGAAAGAAGCACGTGGCCAAGCTCGCCCTGATGATGTCAACCGATTGCTAGACGAGGCGCTCGCATAGAGCAAAAACGCTCCTAAAATCGTTGAGAATTTTAGGAGCGTTTTTACTGTTTTTGCTGTTTAATAAATGGGGAGGCTAATGTCTCCGAATCTACCGCAGACGGAAGTTAAGGCAGAGCAAGAATGTCCAGGATGGGAACTCTCCCTCTCAAGGATCACCCGGTCTTCTCAACGATGAACCGAGTCCGTAGCGCCTCCTCTTCAGAACCCTCACAGGTGTTCTCAACCTCGCACAGTGGTGACGAGGATGGCTTTAGCTCATCAAGTCCCGCTTATACAGATGAGCTAGAAGAAAAAGAGAGTGCAAGCGCATACGATGCCCGTGAGCAGGAGCAACAGCTTCGACGGTATCTGGGGCATCCCCGCTCCTCCCGACTCCTCACGGCTCTAGAGGAAGTAACTCTAGCACGCCGCGTTGCTCGTGGCGATCAGCAGGCCAAGGACATGCTCATTGAGTCGAACCTACGCCTTGTGATCTCCGTGGCGCGCCGCTACTCCGTTCCCGGTGTGGCCCTTGCCGATCTGATCCAAGAAGGGACGATTGGGCTCATCCGTGCCGTCGAGAAGTTCGACCCAGATCGTGGTTTTCGGTTCTCCACCTACGCCACTTGGTGGATCCGTCGCTCCATCGCCCGTGCTGTTATCAACCAAGGCCGCACCATTCGCATCCCCGTCTATGTCGCGGACATGATCCACAAGGTCTCGCGCACCGCCGGAGCGCTCCGCCAGGAGCTGGCCCGCGAGCCGAGCCTGGAAGAGATTGCCGCAGCGGTCTCCATGCCCCCCGAGCGGGTCGAGGAGATCCTTCGCGCCGCCGCAGAACCACTTTCTTTGGAAGCGCCCATTGGGGATCGAGAGTCGTCACAGCTAGGTGATTTTCTACAGGCCCAGTCCACCCCGACCCCCTCGGATGTGGCGATGAACCTGATCCGCCGCGAAGAGCTAGAGGGCGTTCTGTCCCAGCTCTCCGACCGTGAGCGTGAGGTGCTGAGCCTGCGCTTCGGGCTCGAAGGGGATGCGCCCTGCACACTAGAAGAAGTGGGCCTTCAGCTTCAGGTCACCCGAGAGCGGGTTCGGCAGATCGAGCTTCGGGCTATCAAGAAGCTCCGTCGCCTTGGCCCCCAAGAGAAGTTCTAAAAACTCAGGCCCGTGAGGTCAAGCTGGAGACGGCGCGCAATCGTAGAGTAGTAAAGCGCCACTTCCCGCCCATTGATCGAGCGTATCAGAGAGTACTCAAAGTCGCGGTAGCCAATAGATGTGAACTGCGCCTGTGTCAGGCGCAGACGGGCGTACCAAGGGCCAGTTAGTGCAATCCGTGTCTCCGTAAAGAGCGTGCTCTGAAACGTATCTAGTCCTCGTGAACCATTGAGCGAAAAGCTCCACTTCTCCCCTTTGCTCAGAAACGTAGACGCGCTCAGGCGCTGACGTCCTTGCCGGTTCGACACGGGCACGCCTGTTGTGGGAGTCGTTGGCCCTGTGGCGATAAAAAGAGGAGGCGTCTGAAAGAAATCATAGCTGAGCTGAAACGTCCCCAGTGCTTCAGAGCGCCACCGTACCGGCTGTGCGAGCGCGGTCGTGGTCTGAAGCGAAGACCCGGAGCTCCCCACCCCAGACGTCCCCACGGGTGCACTAACCCAGGTATAGCCCACCACCCCAGACTGCGTGAGTGTCAGTTGCCGATCTAGTTTGATGGGATCTGCGGAGAGACGTGTCCCCAGGTTCTGCGTCTTAATCGTCCGTGAGGTGCTCCCGAAGAAACGCTGCTCCGTAGCCGCGCCCGAGATCGTATAGCGAACACGTGCCTTCGGTCGAATGAGCTTTGGATACGTCTCCATAAGAGACTGCACCCGCCAGTCCCCACTCGGAGCAATAGAGGTTCCACTCGCCGTATCTGTAAAGCCTCGGTAGCGGTTGAGCGCCGCACTGACATTGACCCGAAAATCCGAGAAGTTATGCCCGATCTGCGTGCTCCCAAAGACATCTTTCCCCCCCACCACATCCATAAACAGACTCGCATCCGTCTTTTTATCCAGCTTCTGGTTGTGTTGGAGCCGCATTCCACGATCTTTGCTGGCGAGATTGAGAACCTGAAACTGCCCCTCTAGACTCCCTGTGTTGTAGCTCTGCTCCAGATCCAGGTTCCAACCAAGGCGCTGGGAGTACACCGAAGAGCCAAACGGTGCCCCACGACGCAAAAAGAGCGTCCCCACCCCACGTGGCTGGACATTATAGTAGTAGGGTAGGTTGAGCCACATCCCATTTGCCCCCACCCCCACAAGCTGCTCACGGTAGAGCGACTGCTGCCTCAGGTTCATGATGTGCTGTGGCGCGGAGTAGGTTTTCTGTCCCTCGATATAGAAAACCGCATGGCGGAACTGGAGGGAGCTGTTAAAGTCTAGCGCCACCGCATGAGCCACGACGGTAAACTTTGCCTCCGAGATATCGGCGATCACCCAAGAGTCTCGTGGGAGCACGTTATCCCGCTCACGAACCGTCTCGATCAAGCCTGGCATGCGAATACTCACCTGGGTTCGTTTAAACTCCTGGATGCGCTCCCCATCACCTGTTCCCAGCTCAAAGTCGTAACGAAAGCGGTCGTAGGTGCGGCACACCCCTCCCTGCTCTACGACCACGCCTCCCTCGGCACGCATCGCACGACGGTTGGTATCGACAATAAAACGCTGGGCAGCAACCTTGATCCCTTGGTAGGTAAGTGTTGCATGTTTATTTTTATCTTCGGCGTAGAGATAAGGGCCCGCATTGTTAGGAAGATTCAGCGCATAGCCGATGTAGCTAGACTTCTCGATACGAAGCCAGCGATCCCCTTGGTTCGTTTCTTGGGCATCGTTGCTAAAGGTGATCTGCCGACGTGCGGGGACAGCTCCCCCGGTCTCCAGATTCGCGGTGATTGTTGCCACACCCGGCTGATCCGCCGCTGTCAGCGTCACACGGGCAAAGCCTCCGCGCGTCTCCGCCGTGAGGGTATCGAGTCGTCCTAGTGTTGTGGAAAACTGGATCCGTGTCCCATCCGGTACAGCGGCTCCACGATCATCAAAGACACGGGCCGTGAGAATACTGGTGCTACGCCCATCGGCTCGGAGAAGCGTTTTCTCCGCCTCCAGGTCAATTGCAGTGACAGCAAAACTGGTGCGGGTCAGGGCAAAGCTGACGACGAGAAGGGGGAAAGCTTTCACGTTAGTTTTAGAATAAAAAAACGCCCCGCCGCTTCAATTTGCAGCGGGGCGTTTTAGGAAAATTTAGCGAGTTGAGAAGTACAAGACACCCAAAAGCGCACCAAAGATCGTCATGACATTCTTGTCACCAGAGCGCTTAGCGGTTCTCTTGACGTTCGCCTTCACATTGCTTGCCATCACTGCTGCTTGCGGATAAAGAGAGTTAGCCGCTTGCTGTCCGCCCGTTTCTGCGGCGCGTGCCAGAGCGGACGCTTGCTGACGTCCCTTAGCAACATCTGCGGGGGCGACTCCCTGCTGCATTTTTGCAAATGTACCAAGAGCTTGGCCACTCTCGGTATTGTAGCGCGTCATGCTCAGATTGAACTTTGCGGTGCGGGATGCTGCATCAAAAGAGTAATCATCCACAAAGACAGTCAGGTACTCCGAAGCGCCAACCACCTCAGCGAAACGCTTCGCGATACGGTTATCGTCGCCAGGACCAGAGTCCGCGTTCTTGTCCGAGATAATCTTGTCACTCTCGTTGATCGCGCGCTGGACACTTGGGATTCTTTTGTTATAGACCACCGCCGCAATTCCCAGCTTTGCGAGCTGGTTGCGTAGCGCTTCGGTAACATCGTCTTCCACAAGCTTGGTGCTGTCGTTGCGATCCCCGTTTACCACAGCGGGGAAGAGAAGCACGTTGCTTGGAGTCTGTGCATGGGCCTGGCCCGGCATAAGAGCGAGACCTGCCGTCAGCAGGAGCGCTCCGGAAGCCAATTTTGTGCGCATTGATATCGGGCTCATCATAGTTTGCTCGAAAGTCCTTCCATTTCACTTTCCCCTCGGTAGTGATTACCGAGGGGTATTTTATTTCTTACCGAACCACCGTCACTGGCAATGTTCGCAAATGGACATCGCCACTATCGTTTGTGACACGCACCTCAAGAGTGTATGTCCCCGCAGGAACGGCTGCACCATTCTGGTTGCGGCCATTCCACACAAGTCGGTTTTCTCCGCTGCGGGAAGCACGACCTGCCGCCAATACTCCAATCGTATTACCCGACTGTGATTGTATGGTTGCAGTCACGTTTGCATCTTGGTTGATTCCCAACAAGTAGGCGTAGCTTCCACCCAGTGAGCGCGATCCACCTGGGGCCACTTGCAATTTGGTGATTGCAAGCGGACGGGTCACTTCAGTTTTAGCCTCAATCACAAAGCGGCTAGGCCGATCCTTACTTGCTGTCACCTGTAATGAGTTCAAACCACGCAAGCTTGTCTTTTGGCCTGTCTGCTTGTCCGTGATGCTCAAGTGAATCCGCTTGGGAACCTTACTCAGGCTTGGCCACAGCAAGTTCACTTTCCCATCCTGGCTACTTTCCAGTACGAGCTCCCAGGTCGCTGCGCTACCGGAGTTCTTCAGAACCTGAGCATAGCGGCTGGTGCCCTCGCCCTTCGCGACTGCCAACTGGACGTAGTCTTGGAACGGCGCGGGTGGCTTCGGGAAGTCCTTCCGGCCATCGCTCGTCCCTGTGCTCATTCCAATTCGTGTTGAGGCATCTTGCTTGCCATCAGAGCGTCGTGCAATCAGATCCAGGTTCCAGCTCTCCGCCGTCATGCTCTGCTGAGCACGAGTTGCAGGCTCGGGTACGCCTCCAATGGGACTAGGAATCACCACGGAGTCACGCGTGGTTGGTGTTGCAAACAAAACAGTAGCCCGGTTGTTGAGGTAGATCCAGTACCCTTGCCACGGCTTGATCGGCGCTGTCAGATCCTCGAAGAACCGGTAGCCACCTTCGGTCGGGCTGAAGTAGAAAACCCCTCCCTTGATAACACCGTTTCGAACGGCTTCTCCAAAAGAGATAGAAGCAAGAGACGGATTATTGTCTAAGGGAACGATGCGCAGATAGTTCAGCGGAATATTGTAAACATACGGGTTGGAGATCATGTTCCAACCACGCTCAAGAACAATCTGCAGAGGAACGGACTGTGTGTTGGCCGTCGGAGCCTGAAGCGAGACTGGCTCAACTCCCTTAGCATAGAGAAGCCGCTTCCCATTACTACCTTGAGCAGGACGGTAGAAATAGGCCACTCCGGGTTCAATCTTTGTCTCACGGATGTAGCGACCTGCTCCTGAGTCAGACAGAGGATCGGGAACCCAGCGGTAAAGCAGGACAGGCTCATCAATCGGGCGACTCAGTGAGTTAACAACCGTATCTGGGTCACCATTGTTAGAGAGTGTTGCATTCAGCTGGAACGGGAAGCCTATCATCTGGAACGTCCCAACATTCAGCTCTACCAGAGGTGTTGCAGGAATGGTAATGGTTCGTCCAATAGAGCGAGACAGCGGGTTGGGCTTCGTGACACCAATTGCGACCTGATAGGTTACAGGACCATAGACCTCACCCGTTGGCTCTACCAACCATGAGACCACTCCATCCTGATCACCAACAAGTGTCCCAGGAGCACCTGCGGATGGCCCCTGTGGAACGACTGCTTTCGTGGAGACATCACGATTGCCAGTTGCAGGATCTGTCGCAAAACGCAGTCCAGGAGGCAGAGTCAGGCTCGCCGAGACACCACTTAGAGGCACATCAGCATCAGGTAGTCGCTGCTTTTGGCTGTAGACACTTGCGAAGATTCGGAACCGATTCGTCACGCCGGTCACAATGGTGGATCCCGTTGTCGCATCAACTCCCGTCACCGGGGTTCCGATAAACTTTGATGCAACACTCGCAAGCGTTGCAGAAGTATTCCCTGCAACACCAGGTAGTGTCGCAGCTCCCGGATAGTACGGCAGCGCAGTCGGCGACTCAGTGGACAGAACCAAGTCGTCGCCGATCAGATCCGTGCTACCACCCGCTCCAATATAGGCGACCACAACCTGACGACCACCCGCAGGGATTACATAGCCCTGGGGAGTATTGCCATAATAAGCCGCCGTGGCAAGCCCCGTCTCAAACGTAGGAACGCGAACTCCCTGTGGTAAGGGAAGGTACTGTCCTGCGGGGGCCGCCCCACCTGGAGCCAGCTCACTTGCATTGGCAAGATACAAGGAAAGAGGAAGTGTCGCATCGTTTCCACGGAATGTCTGACGGTTATGGAAACCAGGATCCGTTACAGTGTCCGCACGCTTTGAGAAGATATCAAGGGTATCGGGGATAGGTGCGACAATCGAACCTGGCGTCGAGGGATCGCTTCCCATCACGACCGGACGAGGGCTCACGCCACGCTCAGAGTTCACGAAGTAGAAGTTATCAGAGCCTCGCACGTTCATCGTCCAACGTAAACCTACGGTGTGCGACTGGGTATCCGTATTGACAATCGTCCACTCTACGCGTGCTGTAGATCGCAGCAAACGGATTCGCTGTTCGATGTAGACCGCACCACTTGCTCCAACATTATAGCTGGCAAGTAGCAAAGGACGGTCAGCAGCAGTGCCAGCCGAGCCATCGGTTCTACGGAAGGTCGGGGCAAGCCGGAACTGTCCCGTTTCAAATCCCACATTGACCCGTGTTGTCCCATCCACAAGTGCCTGGAGATAGGCAGGATAGTTCATGTAGCGACGGTTATTTTGATCAGTCGTGGTCGTGAGACCATCACCAAAACCATATGGCCACTGATTCTCCGACAGGCCAAAAGGCGAACCTGGTAGATTCTCAATTCCACCTAGAAGCGGCTGATTATCGTCTTGGCTAATTCGCAGGTTACCCGCTAGCGTTCCAAAGGAAATGCGACCAGTAACATCTGTATTAGGTGTCGTGACCCCCCAGCTGTTACCCGTCAAACCAACCGTGACAGACATATACTCGTTAAAAATATACGCATACCAGGGGGGAGTTGAGGGAGGAGGAAAAGGAACCAAGCCTCCGCTAGGAAATGTAATGGGTACAGGGCTAGCCCCCCCATCTGTATCCGCAAAGGAAACACAGCTGAGTCCCAGCAGTGCAAAAACACTTCCTAACGCAATCGTGAACGCCTTCGGATTTTTCCCCGAAACACGCTTTTCAATTTTCTGTTTCCGAGCAGCGAAAATCGCCATCGAATAACCTCTCTTTGCTTCTTCAGCAGTCTGGGGTAGATAGAACTACTACCTACCCCGATTGAGTGCTTAGCGAACGATTTGAATCACTCGCTGCTCGACCTGTGTTTGCCCATCCGCGGTCCGTGCTTTCACTCGGACGACATACGGACCCGCAGCAACCAGACCGCCGTTCTTATTGCGACCATCCCAGCGCAGAGTTGTTTCTGCACCAGATTGTGAGCGTCCTGTACCAATCAGATCACCCACAGGTCGTCCATCAAGTGTTTCAACCGCACCTTGGATCTCTGCATCAACATTTGTATTGAAGCGCACAGACCAGCCGGGGGTAGACCGTCCGCCACTTGGAGCGGTACGAATATTACGGATAGCAAGGCTTCCCCCACTTGTTTGAGGATCAAGACTGATCACAAACTTCCTCGTGCTACCTGCTTCCCCAGAGCGATAGGTATATGAGGAGCGCGAGCCCATCACAATCCGCTCTCCCGTCACCGTATCACGCAACGTCAGTCGCGAGTTACGTGGAGCGGAACGAATCCCATCCCAGGAGAGAACAACCGTCGCATTTGGGCGATCTGTGGCAACGTCAGCAGTCCACTCTTGATGGTTGATCGCGCTACCACTAAGTGCGCGCATATCAAATGCAAGAGCGCGGCTCTTACCATCAGAACTTGCACTATTAAAGCGCACATAGGCATGTCCTGCACCCGCAGGCGGCTTCAAGATATCATTCTTGTCCTCTGCATCTGTGGCACTCCGTAGCTGGCCAAAGTAGTTTTGACCATCCACATCCCCTGCCACGTTTGCAATCAGACGAGCCTTCCAACCATCAGCACTAGATCCTGCCGATTGCTGTCGCGATGAGGCACTAGGCACCGGCGGAACCAAGAGCGTACAGTCACGGAAGACACGCACCCAGTATCCATTGAAGGGCTCAAGCTGCCCCGAAGGAGCAATGGCATAGACATAGTCTCCATTTGCATAACCGATCAGAGCGGGTGATAAGTACCCTGCCCTCACCGCCTCAGCCATCGAGTAGCTAGACCCGTCCACCACCACAGTCACAACGCTCCAGTCAACAGGATAGGTAAAGGGAGCACCTATCATGTTCCAGCCTCCACCCGTCGCGTAGACATTGATCCCGATAGCATTCTCAGCAATCGGACTGACTCCTGGAATCTGGGAAGGGTAAGGCAGTAAGTTAGTACTCACGGTTGTTGCCCGATCGAGATCAAGCCAGTATCCGAAACCAATCGGAGCCACGGAGCTACTTAACAACGTCGTATCATAAGAAATGATTCGGCTATTGAGCTGATCCTGGATATCAAACCGAGAAGCGCTTCGTAGGTTGAAGGGATCTACCGTGTTCCGGAAACGAGCGTAGTCATCATCACTTGGTGTACGCAACGGATTATAGCGAGCCAGGCTAAAGACAGTGGTCTTACCAAGCAAGGCCGCCTCAGGTGTCAAGTTAGGATCTGTTGTGGGTCGGATAAACGTCCCTGCTTTGAAAGGCACAGAGAACATACTTCGACCAGCAGACAACCGTTTTTCGACAATCGTCAGGAACTGTGAGGTTTCCAGTGTGGAGGCAATCCCTGATGCATTACGAAGATTAACCTTAGAGACAATTTTATACTGCCCTGGTGAGAGGTTGATGGGCGTGTAAGTGCCATCAGTATTGCGTGCAGGCACGGTTATGTCAGAGTACTTAGTGGTTTTCGGAGCATTGGCAGGCAAGGTAGGAATTTCAAAGCGTCCTGGTTGACCAGAGACATTACGTCCTCCTATAAATGTCTTAACAATGCTCGGAGTTCGACCTACAGTCTGAATCTCTACCGTGATGTCTTGTTCAAGAGACCACAAACCAATGATGCCACTAGGCGGCGCGCTGGCATAGATCCGTCCAACATTTTGCAGGCTGATCATGATTGGAGTGGCATTAAAGTAAGAAACACCTCGATCCCCACTCGTAGGAGTACCAGAATTAATTCCTGAGGTTATCCCAGCGGTGTCTATGCTTAAAAAAGGAGGAGGATCACTATACGGCAGAAGGGCCGAATATGCATCCAAAACTCCTGGACCATATTTCGGAATGCTGGGCGAATCCCCGGGTGGTTGTGCTCCGTCGGCAAGAGCCTGATATACCCTTGATGAGGGCACTCCAGCAGCGATCAGCAGCGCAGCCACACCAGCAACGTGTGGACAGGCCATTGAGGTACCATTTGCAGGAGAATATCCGCTTGTTCCCGGAAAGTCTATTGATCCCGCGAGCGGACTCGTGGACCAAACAGCTCCTAATCCTGCAGCGGAGAAATCATCCCCGCCAGGTGCCGCAATCTTTTGCGGGTTCCCTCCATAGTTAGAGAAGCTCGACTTGATTTTGGTTGGACCAACAGAAGTCACCTTGATGACAGATGGGATATCCGCAGGCCAAGCCTTTGTGTTTGGGTTATCATTATCTAGATTACTGTTTCCCGCAGCAACGACAACCACAACTCCCGCAGCAACAGCAGCATTACAAGCATCAACCTCAACTTGGGCAGTGGAAGGGCCTTCCGAACCAAGGCTCATGTTGATAACACGTGCTCCTTGAGTTACCGAATAGCCTATAGCAGAAGCAACAGTCGAAGAAGAAGTACCTCCGGTATCAAAGACCTTCGCATTGATGAACTTGACATTGAGTCCATCGCGATTCCAACCAGCAATACCGGTCACACCAAGTCCATTATTTGTTGTCGCACCAACAGTTCCTGCAACGTGCGTACCATGTCCAATAGAATCTGTACCCGGTGCATTCGCACCGGAAAAATCTTGTGCCGCCACGATACGAGAAGCACCAGATGCGTCTTTAAAATCAGGGTGCTGCGGATCGATGCCAGAGTCTATAATGGAAACGAGGATAGGAGTACTCGGCCCAACTTGGATGTTCCATGCTTCGGGCATCCGAATCATATTAAAGTGCCACTGGCGGCTGTACAGAGGGTCGTTAGGTACAAGCTGTGCACCAGGTGCTGCTTGTGCACGCGTAGTGACCGTCTTACCGTTTTTGCCTTTCTGCGCTGGCACTCTCCCTGTCGGATACCGCATCCAGTTCGGACTAGCTAAAATCCCTCGATTAGACAGGGCTTCCACTGACGCAAGGACACCTGCTTTAGGTTCTTCAGGCGGAGCAAGATAATTGCTCCCCTTAAGACCAAAACGATAGTACCCAGGACAATAGGCAACGGGTTCGATAACCTCACACCCTACACTTGATGCGAGCACATCTGGGTTTAGATTTCCAGGAACCCGAACCACGATCTCTCCAGATTTTGCCAATTGGCTTGCCGCATGCGCAACAGAGCCTGACACGCTCAAGAGCGCTCCAGCTGCTAGAAGGCCGCTTAAAATGGCTCGAAGTTTTATTTGCCTCATAGTTGTTCTCAGGAGTCACGAAGAAGTCAAATTAGACCACAACCGGAACCCCAATACCAATTTTGTTGGTCTTTCTTTGGGGGCACAGTAACTCTGTGCCCCATTTTCTGATAACGTTACTAGGGTGCTGCGGGTGGCACACTAATCTTCGCAAAGGAATTTAGATCCTGTGAGTAGATATAGTCATCCCCATTAACCGTGTTTGTCCCCATAGGTCCTGGTGTATCCAGTGAGTTACGAGCTCCAACACGGTAGTAGACTCGGCTACCAGCCTTCAGGTCTTTGAAATCCGTACTGAGATCATAGGACTCTGTCCGGCTGTCGGAAGCAAGGCTGAAGTTCGCAAAGAAAGGCCCTTTTTGAACCTTCTTCTTGAAATCTGGAGTTGCTGAGAACTCAACAGCATACTGATTTGCTCCCTGCGTTGTCCGGAAGGAAACCTGCACACGCTGCATGTTCTGATCGGAGACAGGCCCCGTTACGGCAGGACGCGAGAGGGGAGTTACAGCGCCGCTCTGTGCTTCAAGGGCAGACTCACGGTAGACAATACCATTGTTGTTGTTTGTACCACCGTTGTTACCACCACCGTTGTTACCACCACCGCCGATGCCACCACCGCCGATGCCACCACCGCCGATGCCACCACCTGCACCGTTGGTATTCTGATTTAAGTTAGGAGCTTGGACAGCAGTGTAGAGAACGCTTACACGGTAGCGATGGGTCACACCAACAGCCATGGGAGGAACCGTTGAGGTGATTGGCAATAGGCTCGTCCCAAGTGCTAGACCACCATTACCACCACCATTATTATTGTTACCACCATTGTTATTGTTATTACCACCGGTTGTCGTTCCGCCCGTTGTCGTTCCACCCGTCGTTGTGGTCGTGGGCTGGAAAGGATCCTGGCCGTAGTCAACGACATTGTACACTTGCGTACCTTGACGAGTTGGATCGTCAACAAAACGAGTCTGTGTTCGGGTCACAACCCCAACAAGAATATCGTTACGCCAAATATGGTACTCAAGAATATTGTTTTGAGGAATATCCTGAGCAGGCTGCCAGCGCAGCTCAACACGTGCAGCAGAGGGATCAAGGGAAGCAGACACGGAGCCATCGGCATAAGCACGGGCAACGACACCGACAATACCGGCACCGTTATTGCTACTGCGCGAGCTAAACAAGAATCCCGCCAGAAGAACAGCGCCAACCACACCAATCACTGTGCTCAAAGCACTCTTTTGGTTCTTTTGACGTGGCGTGTAGTTCTTAACATCCGTTAAAGCAACCGACTCAATTGTGCCATCCTTGGTAACATTAACACCAGGAAGCTTTACAATAGCACGTGCATGGTCTTCAGGCTTAATGCCCTTATTTGCTTCAACCACACTACCAACAGAGGTTGTGGCTTGAACGGAGCTAATGCGAATTTTTCCCACTTGCTCTCGTCCACGGGTCACAATCATCTCAAGGTTCTTTGAGATCCCATCCCGGCTACCTCGGTTTAGATACACTTCACTGTCACTGGTATTAAGAACCGTTGCTTCAGGAAGTGTAAACGAGCTCATCGCCTGCACAATCAAGAAAGCAGCGTTTGAGACTGCTTGCCCAACCTGGGTCTGACGATCAGGATCAAGGCCCGCGGGTGCGGCAGTTGATGTCCCTGTCTGTACGGATCCGTTCACAAACTCGCCGGAAACAATGTCAATCAGACGCACACTCAGTGTTACTCGCACTTGATTGTTCGCGGCTGTCGTATTGACGATATCCCCGGTCATGATATAGTCCACGCCCAGCGCTCGTCCTAACCGGCGAATCGCGATACTGTTAAACGGCGCACTAAGCCCCTGCTTCTGAATCTCCTGGTTCAAGACTGTACGAGGCGTAATTTCATACCGCCCTGTATTCGTCATCTCCAGAGCAACAGCATCTGTTGCACTTCGACCATCAATCTGAGTGGCCCCTACACCTGGCAAGACGCCAAAGTCTAAAGCGGCCACTGAAGGAATTTTAGTGGTCTGCGCTTTCGCCTTCTGCGGCACCGCCAGAATCAGCAAGGGCAGCAAAAGTGTCGTTACTAACGACCAGCTAATGCGCTTCCCAAAGCTCCCAAACACCAAGTTTCTCAACGCGTTTTTCCTCCGTCCATTGTCGTAGCAGTTCTGTCGTCCGACGAGCAGACCTGCCGCTCGATCATGGTTCGCATTGTACCCCGCACGTATTGTCACTGTCTTTCGTCAAAGCCACGGTAGATTCCTCCCTATGAGAGTGAATCTACCGGTGCTTTTGTTTTTTAGCGGACGCTAACGAAGGGCACTGCTTGCCGCACCGTTGCTCCCGTCTCATCACGAGCTGTCAGAACCAGGATATAAGCTCCCGCTGGAAGCGTCGCCCCCTGGCCATCACGCCCGTCCCACACAACGCCAGTCTCACCCACACCCGAAGCTCGGGTCTGTAGCCGACGAACCGTTCGTCCACCGAAGGACTGCACTTCGACCTCAACATCAGCCGCTTGTGTTGCATTGAAGCTCAGACGGTAGCTTGCTCCAAACTGACCTCGGCTCCCTCCCGCAACCTTCACATTGGTGATCGCCAAAGGTCGGGTCTTGGCAGGCATCACTTCGATTCGGAAGCGATGTGGAACCTTACTGACCGCTTGATAACGATAGGCAGAAGCAGATCGGATAGCAACCCGCTTACCTGTCTCCGTATCCACGAGATAGGGATCAATTCCCTTGTCCAGTCGGTTTGAGTTGGGCCAGAAGAGAGTTGCCTCACCTGTCTGACTTGACTCGACCGTGAAGTTCCAAGACTTCATTCCTGGTGTTGCTGAACGGATCACATCCGCAAAGCCTGCTGAGCGTCCCGACTCATTCTCTCCCTCAATCGCCAGGTAGATCCCAGGCACTTGGGCGAGCATTGGCGGCTTTTGGGTGTCGAAGCGAGTATCGAAACCATCCTTCGCTTCGGGCGATACCCCAACCGTGTTGTCGGTATCGGTGTTGTTGCCCTGGCGAACGGCAAGCTGAATTCGATAGTCCAGCGCACTCTTCGTCTCAATCACACGGGAAGCTCCCGCCTCAGCCTGAGCACGTGTCTGAGGCTTGCTACTGACCTTGACTGCGCGAGATGCCGGATACCGAAGGATTAGCTTCAGAGGCTGGTTCGTTAAGTTGCGGAACCAGTATCCGAACCAAGGCTTCATCACGTTTACCTGGAAGTACTGGGAGCCATTATTGGATCCTGAGTATCCGAAGAGTGCTCCTCGTACCTTTCCAAGGCGAACAGCCTCCGTCATGCTCATGACAACCCCACCCTCTTCTTGAATCTGACCATTTGCGTACAGATCCAAATCCGGAGCGGGTGTATTGGGGCTTGTCGGGTTGACAAACGGGTGCCCAATCAAGTTCCAGCCCGGTGCAAGGGTGAGAGTAAACGTATCACCGGGTAGTGTCACGCCCACTTGAGTCACTGAGGAAGGTGCACCAAACCGAACAAAGTAGCCCTTACCAACCTGAACTTGAAGATCAGGTGACAGGTTGTACTCAGAGCCTGTCCAGTCGGCAACATTAAACTGATTGTAGACAGCTCGGTCATTGGCGGTATTGGGTATCCCATCACCATCGTTGTCACCACTCGAAGTCAGGCCGAAGATTCCACGCGTTGTGATCGTCGTGTAGTCATAGCGACCCGGTGTCGAGATGAGCTGAATCCCATCACTGAACACCTTCGCAGGCTGCATACGGAAGTTATAAGCTTTTCGCTCTACGCCTGAGGTAACGATTAACCGAGGCAATGGCGTTGGATCTGATGTCAGCCCAACTTTATCCGCAATCACTTCGTACTCACCTGGCGAAAGGTTTGTCTTAAAGTTATAGCCATAGCCTGTTACATCTGTTGTCAGAGTCGCTGTTGTCACGAGAGTCCTCGCAGGAGTAGGACTTACAACCCCACTCTGTACGATGTAGAAACGAATCGTGACATTTCCTTCTAGAGCACTTCCCGTGACCTTCTGGACGGTACCTGAGACCGATCCATCAGGCAGTGCCGTGAGCCGGAAGACAGGCAGAACCTTAGTTCCCGTTCCTCCTACAACGATATTTGGGAAGGATACCGTGCTGTAACCAAGCGCCGATGCCGTCACCGTATAGGTGCTAGACGGGATCACGTCCAAGCTTCCACTGATCGTGATAAGCGTGTAGTTACCATTCACATCTGTGGTTGCACTGGCAATGGTTGCCCCCGACGACTCATCCACTGCGGTAACGAAAGCTCCCACCAGCGGTGTGTTATCACTCGTCTTGAGTACCTGACCGGTTACTTTCTGTGCCGCTCCTCCAAGCTTGAAGTCCATTTGTGAGGTCTGATCCTCAACAACAATCAAGCGCCAGCGCTCAGGCTGCCCTGTCACAGGCCGGTTTTGGATAAGAGTCCCCGAACCGAGAACAACCGTCGGCTGCGGTTGCTTGCCCACAAGAACAGTCGTTAAATCAGGTTTATAGAGCGGGTTCGCCACCGTCCTCAAAGAGCCATCGGTATTGAACTGAGGCCGTCCTGCACTGTTGAGCTCAGGGCGAGTGGCTGAGTTTACGATGATCTCGTAGCCATCATCCCAAACCAGAAGATCTCGGACAAGATAGGCACCAGGGCGGCGACCATCGGTCCCATCCGAAGAGATCGCAGTCGCGATATTCATGGTGCCATCCGCATTCATGCGGCGCGCCTGAACTTCAACCCCCCCAAGCCCTGTCCGTCCGTCGAGTGCAAACACACCGCCTTCAGGATCCGTTGTGCTCAAGGGATTTGACTTGCGAATATTGGAGAGCTGGCCTGGATTTGCCCGCTTCAGCTTTAAGCTAACACGGGTAGTGTTGCCCGCTTGAACCAGGCTTCCCGTGGCATGCTGGGTATAGAAGCCCTGCTTGTACCCATCAAGAGCATAGGCCGCAGGCCGCAGACCTTGGATAACAAAGTTCCCGGACGCATCCGTGAGAGCCGTACCCGCCGCTGCACCTGCACCTGTTACAGCACGCACAAGTGCATCCGCAACCGGTGAGCCGTTATCATCAATAACTTGCCCTGCCATCATGCCCGTCCGGCTCTCCAGGATGAAGTTGTTCATCACCTGAGCGCGCCGCCCCTGATTTGCAATCATCGTCCGGGTCACGGAGCCGACAGTACGACTGAAGGTGTACCACTCATTACTCATGCTCTCAAAGCCAAAGGCAAGGTAGTAGACAAGCCCTCCATTGGCATTTTGGGTACGGATTGCTCCCACATTACCATTGGTGTAGGTGTACTCCCGAGTTGCCCCTGCTCCAGGTGTTATCGAGTCAATATAACCATTCCAAGTATCACTGACGGGCGACCCATCCCCTCGTCCATTAAGATCAGGGCCAGAGTAAGCGAGGCCAATTTGACGTGGCGGCGAATACACCCAGTTAGTCCCGTCGAAACGTGCATACGCAAGGGCTAAAGGCTGCCAGGAGTCGTTATTGAAGGCAGTGGCGCCTACAGGATTGACAAACAGTGTGGCATTAGCCCCATCATCTGCCTGGAACTGTGCGTTCAGGACACTATTGTAGAAGGCATTATTCTGACCGTTGCCCGCCAGTGCCCAGCCAATGTCCATTCCAGAGACAAGCAGGCCACCACCTGCTTGGACGTACTTAGTAAGTCGCTCTTGCGTCTTTAAGTCCGCAAGCGTCCCCGAGCCAATAAAGATGTTCCCGATGAAAGGAGCAGCCCAGACAATGACGCGCTTGTTGACTTTAACGGAGCGCTCTGCAGTCTCCCCAACAACGACGTCTGCGGGTGCAGGTGCGTTGTAAGGCAAGTAGGAGTCAAGTAGTTCCTGAGGCACCGCTCCACGAGAGAGAGTACGCCAGATTGTGTAGCTCCCTGTATTGGGCAGTGCATAGGTCTCCCCATTCGTCTCGGGAACCCGTGTAAAGGAGATAAGCCGATCTACATAAGACCCAACTCCAAGGGGATGCATGATCCCTGGATTGACAGCAACGCCTCCTTGGTAACGGAGTGCTCCGCCAACAGTAGAACCAATTCCTCCTACATTGGGACCAACCGAACTCCAGAAACGGGGATCTGTTGCTCCCGGCGCAGGAGGTGCTTGCCCCCCTGACCAGAAGCTCATGTCAATGTTCCGCTCCGAAGGGTAGCGGGTCATGTCAGAGTCTGTGTAGTACGACTCAGCTCCAAATCCGAGTGGCTGATCGTTTTGCGGTGCGCGACGTCCTCGTGAGCTAAAGAACTTCTGCCCAAGGGTGTAGTCTGAGACAAAGAGAACATCGTAGTCCGCAGGATTCAGCGGAAGTGCGGAAGAGAACCCCCAGACATTATCGTAGATGATCCAGTTGGAGCGACCGGCTGTCGTACTGTAGGGGTTGGTTGCGTTATCGTAGGCGATAACATCAATGTACCAGTCAGAGGCCTCTGTTGGGATCCGCCACTTTGCCCCGTAAAGTACACCGCCACGACCATCAGCAGGCCGAATTGCCGCTCCTGTGCCCGGATCGGTTAGAGGCTGAAGACGCAGCCAAACATTGGGCCGCCCACCGAGGCCATCCAAGGGGGGCCTTGAGCTCCCCGAAAACACAGTAGCATCATCAAGACCAGCCTCATAAAGGCTGCCAGGGTTTCGGTTATTAAACCGGTGATTGACATACTGGCTACCATCAAGAGTAATTGCCTGTGCTTCGTACTCAGCCCCAACACGCTCAGGGCCATCCGTACCTCGCCAAGAGGGCTGATCCGTTGTGGACAACCAAGCGCTATGTGTTGCAGCATACTCTTTATGCTCAACACCAACCCCACCATTTTGGGTCGCAGATTGGTACTTGGAGTTAGGGTTCTTGAACTGAAGCCAGACGGACTGAATCCCCGACTCACGATCCTCCATACGAACCGTGAAGAAGTACTCTTGCCCTGGGAAAACGCCGCTCTCACGGGTTCGGGAAGAGACATTGGGATCAAAGTCGGGCAGAGCCCCGCCACGCACAGGGTTAATGTGAATGATCTCGCCGGTGCTGGTGCTGGTATCGTAGCGCACGAGGGTAGGTGCCGCAACATCCACAACCGTCGCTAAACAAATATCGTTGTAGTTCGACGGCGTCGGAGCGTTAGGACTTCGGAATCCATTTCCAAAGTTATTGACACTGAGATCCCCAACGCGATTCGACTGGAATGCCACTCGGTTCACGTTGATAAAGGGCGACCAAGTCGGATAGGTGTCATCAAAGAGATAGGCCGGGTCTACGGAGTCTATCTGTTTTGCCGACTGCAACCCGGAGGTAGGCGTCCCTTCAACCAGCAAGCTAGGCACACCCGTCGCCGTAGCGGTTGCACGAACCGTATAGATATCGTGCGTGGTGCCTCCCGCCGTAAATGCCGTCGGGGCTCCGACGAGATCAGGCTGTCGGGTCGAGGCAAACGCAATATAGTACTGTGTGCCTGCCTGATTGGTAAAGGGGTTGGTGCGCAAGCTAGAGAAAGCAGGCTGGACATCATCGGAGTCCGGCGCACCCGTGTAGCGGTTGGTGAACTGAACGGTAGCCCCACTCACGGTGCTCATGACAAAGATATTGCGCTTCCTCGTCGAATTCACCCCCGTGGCAACAGCCGGGTTACCATCTACCGTCTCTGTCCTAGGGATCGAGCCCCCCACATAGATATCACCAGCCACTCTAGGCTGGGCATTGGAGTCAAAAGCTATAAAGCGCCCATCGGGAGAGACCGCAGGATTGCGCTCGTCTGCGGCTCCATTGGTGAGCTGGGTTACCAGTCGCCCCACAGTATTGATCGTGTAGAGGTGATAGACCGTATCTCCCTCAAGAAGAGCAGAGAAAACAAGATCCGTGGGCCCCAACCATGCTGCACGCTCAACGTTGACAAATCTCTTCCCGCGAAAGCGGGTGAGATCGCCTGTTAGGTTCAATAGATTACTAGGGCCACCCGGCACAGAATCAATCGTTGCTCCAGGAGCAGGTGTCGTGGCAACGTAAAGGTGCCAGACTTTCGCAACATCATTGATCGCTCGGTTGTCTACAGACTTAATGAAGGCGAGCTGTCCCCCCGACCGGCTAGGCACAGGCCACTTGTGATCTGCCAGTGGCTCGCGTGTCATAGCAACAGGAGTACCTGCGCCCGTCTGTGACGGGTTGTTTGCAACACTTGCCGAGAGACGGAAGAGCTGGTACGTGCTACTGGTTACAGTTCCTGTCCTAGTGACAGGGTTACCCGCGTAGTAGAGAACCTGCTCGTCATCTGTCCAGTAGGGGTTGATCTCGTCCTCAGTCTCTCGAAAAGTAGCATCCACTACTTTCTCGATGACATTGGCACCATTGGGACCACCAATCTGGACACGTGTCGGATTCTTCTGACCAGCTTTGGCCTGGGTAGCAGATGTCGCGTCCCACTGACGCACAGGAATACTGGGCGCAAGGAACCGATTATCGCCAACGCCAGGAAGCGCCCTTAAAGGAATCTTGAGATTCCCAAGAGCACCCGGCGTTTGCCGGTCCCTGCGTTGCGCGTTTGCTACTGTCGTAATCCCGACCAGCGCGGTCATAAAGACAGCAAGCGCGGCATATCGCCGTGATTTAGGCACGAACTTCAAAGTGGGGTCAACCTCCTCGATCAGCCCGCCCCGTAGCTCTTTGAGCTACGGTAGACAGCATCCGGGCAAGCACAGACAACAGCATGACCATTGCCATGTCCAGCAAGTCAGATTTTTTCAAAGATGCGAGTTTACCCGGACTCACACCCTCTACAACACTACGAGCGATCTGTACACCCGGTATCTTCCTTGGATGGTTAAAATCCTCAGAATTGTTCCCGCGAGTATACCGATCACCAAAAGACACGGGCGGATTATAACATAGCGTAGGAAACCAAAGCAAGTCCAACAGTGCCACGTCCACCTTCCGTCCCTTTCCAGGTTCCCTAGGCATTCGACACAGACGGAGGGTTCTCCTCCTCCTGCCACTCTTCCCAGGTTTTTCTTTTTTCCTGGCGATACTGATTCCAGACATCCGCCGCCGCTTCGGGATAGGCACTCACCGCCCCAATGGGACAGGGAAGCCAGCTGGTCTGCCCAAAGAGCCGACAGATCGTCGGACGTGCCGGGTAGATAGAGCAGCGCCCATTGGCACTGTCTCGGAAGCGGCAGTAGGTAACCCGCGCCTCCAGCTCTTCTGCCCCCGGCCAAGGCAGTGTTTTCTCCTGAGTACGAACTCTCTCAACATCATCGGAAGGCTGCTGAGAAAGATACTCCTTCACGGCTTCCCACTCTTGTTGTGTCACTCCAAAGCCTGCCACGCACCGGCTCCCACACATATCGCAGCCATCACAGACGTCAAGCTGCATCTGCGCTTCCAGAGTGCCGCGCCGTTTTAGAAATAAATCCCAGCTCTGGTGCTCCTGGTCTCCGATTACTTTTAGCGGCTTAGCCACGGCTGCGGTATCCTCCAGTTCAATGAACAGCCCGCATTGTAACACGTCTGTCTGGCAGCCAGATCAAGGCATTACACTCGTTTTAGAGTCCGAGTGGACTTCTTTGGCGCTAGACATGGGCATCCCAGAAGCCGTCATTGAGCGCTCCCGTGAGCGTGACCGCAGGGCACGCCTGGTGCTCTGTGAGACCGCTCTGCTGGTCACCCTACGCGTCTGGAATGGGGTAACAGGAGAGAGTGGTGATGACCTCGAAGATGTCACCCGTGAGTGGGATATCTTCGTCGGAGCCAACCTCGTTCTAATCCGCTCCGACACGAAGCTGCCTTCTCTCCCCGCAGGCACACACACGCCTAGTCAAGTCCTCTATGCCCTACTCGACGAGAGTATTGATGGTTGCTACCCTGCCATGGACGCCATGGATGCGGAGATTGATGCCCTAGAGATAGCCGTTTACTCACCCGAGACTCTGGCTGAGATTGGCCCGGCGCTGATTCTCAAAAAGAAGCTGTTGCTTCTTCGCCAGACGGTGACTCCCCTACGTGATGTGCTAAACCAGCTCCTGCGTCTCCAACATGCCGCATTGGATCCGTTGTTGATGCCTTATCTTCAGGATATTTTTGATCGCTCGCTACGCCTCACGGAGCAGATTGATCTTCATCGCGAAATTCTCTCGGGGGTGCTAGAGGCCATCATGGCACAGACTAGCAACCGCTTGAACCAGCAGATGAAGCGCTTAACGGCGATTGCCGCAATCGCCCTGCCCATTACGGCAATCACAGGATTTTTCGGGATGAATATCGGGCACCTAGAGCAAGCTCCCTCGTGGAGCCTCTGGGTCGCCGTTGGATTTATGGCAACTGCCAGTAGCCTCGTGTTTGTCTACTTCCGACGTCGCGACTACTGGTAGCGGCTAGCGCTTCTTAGTGACCGCGCTCGATGTAGGCATAGACACGACGGTAGATCGTGGTGAGTAGGTGCGCAATCGCCGCCTCACTGTCACCGCCCCAGTCCATGCGGACGTACTCGCGGAAGGGATGCTCCGTCTCGCCGATTCTATAGGTGGCCAGCTCTTTAGGAAGAACCATCGGTTTTCCTGTGGCTTCTTGCAGGGCACTCACCTGTGCCTCAAACCAGTGGGCGCGCGTGAGCGCATGATCATCGTAGGAAACGGAGACAATCCAGTCTTCATTCCCACGGATCGTTGTATAGCGTTTTCGAACCCTTGCCATCGCCGCCGATTGTAGCATGTTCCAGGGGCCTTATGCAACTAGTGCTTGACGCAAAGGGATGAGACCCTTATAATGGCTCCAATGCAAAACCTCGTACGAATGGCGGCTCTCACCACACTTCTGGTATCCGCTCTGAGCACACCTGCTCTCGCACAGCTCTCTCCCTCGGCCGGCTCGGCTATGGAGACGATCCCTCTGCGAATTAAGCTAGGGGTCTGGCGCCCCAGCGGTCAGGCAACTCGGAATCTTTCAGGCTCGCAGGTACCAGGCGGTCTGATAGATCTGAGTGGCTCGAAAGCGGAGGACTCACGAACCCTCACGGTGGGCTACTTTCAGGGAAGCTCCGCCGGAAAATCGTTCCGAATTGCACCGCTACTGATCACTAAGACTAGTGCGGGGTCGTCTGGTTCGAGCGGTACATCGGGTTTCTTCACTTCGCAAGGAGTGGGAGCCTATTTTATTGATGCAGCAGGCTCTGGTTTTAAGGCACGCTACGGCGGCTACATGGGAGCAGGTCTGCGGCTCAGCGGTGGGCTTTTTGTAGAGGCCCAGTATCACTATGTCAGCGGCAGCGTCAATGGCGCGTCGCCTAATGGAATCGCCCTATTTTTCGGTCGGCGAAACTAAAATAAATTTAAATGAACGAACCAAACTGGTTTGGGAGGCTTGTGTTGAAGAACCTTCTCCAAGTGGCGACGGTCTGCGGTCTGTCGCTGTTGACGCTCAGTGGGAGCGCTCATGCGCAAACACGCAATCGCTATGATGTTAACTCGTCGTCTATCAAGCTCGGGTTTTTCACCCCTGGTAGTGGTGTTGGGCGCCAAGCGGGAGGATCACAGATCCTCAACTTTGAGGCTGAAACGGTCGTTCAGTATATCCCTGAGCGCAATGAAAACAGTGTCTTTAGTGTTGGCTACATCGAGCGAGACAACTTCCGGATCATCCCGGTGATGCTTAGCCAGATCACTCATGACAACAAGCGCACGTCTGGCTACGACTACTACTACGGCTATGGCTTAGGTGTTTTCTCCACGCGCCTTAACTCGGGCGGAGTGACAACCACCTCAGGCTCAACGAAGAATCTGATTGGAGCCCAAGCTGTCATGGGCCTCAACCTTACCGAATCTACCTTCTTAGAGTTCAAGTACCTCTATCCTGCCAAGTACGACAATCAGTTTGTCGGTGGCCTGCAAGTCATGTTTGGCATGCGCATGTAGAGCCGCACACTCCGCGAGCTCTAGCCCTCTGCCTCCGCCTCACAAGACGGAGGCGGAGGGCTTTGTCTTTTTTGCAGGGCGTTGGGAAGAAGCAGTGTGGCCGCTGCCAGCACGCCCGAGTCATTGAGTGCCAGAGCCGCGCCTCCCGCAATCAGCACTCCCCAGCACTGCCGCCGCACCAGTAAGACCCCACTTGTTAACAACAACAGGCTCCAGGGACTACTCACCAGCAGGTGGCCGTTCATCGCCAGCTTACGTCCGATCAGTGTCAGAGCCCCACTACGCTCGCCCGAGGCAGCCCGCCCCAGATGCGTCTGTGCACTGACTCCTCGGCTGGCATCCCAGCGTGCCAGCCCCAAAAATAAAATTCCCATTCCGAGGAGCGCCACAAAAGCCGCCCAGAGCCACTTTGTTTTGGGAAGCTTCAGGACATCACGTGCCCCAAGTCCTACCAGAGCTGCCAAAAAACACCCATTGTTGGCCCCGAGGCTTGGGGCTCCAATCGCAATCGCCACTGCCAGAAGCGCGGGAATATCAAAGCCCGCCACCAGAGCACAACCGATCAGCAAGCCCGCGCCTTCGTTGCCAATCCCATAGAAGCGCGCCGCCTCAGTAAGGGAGTACGAGAAGGTGTTGTACTCCAGTGTTGGTTCCCCCAGAGTCACCCCCACCCAGAGCGTTAGTGCAATCACGAGAGCAATGTGCCTCACCAAGAGCTTCCACGTCGCCAGCCCCACAACGACGAGAAAAATTACAACGAGCGCCACAAACCCAAGTGCGTTTAGGGGGTACAGCGCTCCCAGTAAAGGCGTGAGGAGCATCGCAAGCGGCACGGAGAGTATCAGCCTGCCTAAGCGCTCCTTTTTTTTCCACACAGTGAGAAGAAGCAAAGGCGTCAGGAGCCAAGGAATCACCACCAGCCCTACCGCCCCACGCTGCTTCCAGAGCTCTCTTTGCCTCTCTAAATTCTCAAATTTCCCTGGGATCAGAACCGCAGGACGTCCGGCTCCAAAGGGTCTTCCCAGTGCGGTAGCCGCAATATCGGTGGCGGCGATCAGACCAGGACGGAAACGCACCGAGGGCGAGGTTAGAGTCCCCTCGGGGACATCCTGGCCAATCAGCACCGCTTCACGGAACTTCCCCCCATCTCCTATAACCGGCCCATGATCCCCTTCGGTCATCACCCCAACCACGAGAAGCCGCTCCCCGGCAGGTAGAGCCGCAATACGATCTTCGAGCTGAGGGCCAGAGGTGCTGATGTAGAGGCGCTCCAAGGGGATTCGGGGAGCATCCGAGGGAAGCGGGCTGCGGCTCCCGGTTGCGAGCACATCAAGTAGCTCCCATTTCTCTCCTTTACGACCGGCTCGTGTTGGGTAGAGTGCCACAGCTCCCTTCTGCGTTTTGGGAAACTGCTTAAGATGGAAGTTTCCCACATAGACAACCGATGTCTTTGCCGGTGGGAGTGAGGTCACTTTTGGGGGCTGGGAGCGGGTGTAGCCAAAAATCAGGGTTGTCACAAGCATCAGCCAGCCGAGAATTTTCTTCATCGGATCAGCCTCGCGTACACTTTTCGTGTCTCTGCACGCATGGTCTCTTCCGTAAAGTGCTCGGCAACCCGCTGTTTTGCATAGCTCCCCATCGCTTCGCCGCGAGCGGGATCCTCGAGCAGAAGCTGGATGCCGACACGAAGGGCGGCGGGATTGTCATGGGGAACTGTCAGCCCAATCGAGGCATCCGGAAGTAGCTCCGGGACTCCTCCAACCGCTGAGGCGACAATGGGCTTGCCTGCTGCCATCGCTTCCAAAATCGCCAAACCGAGTCCTTCAGAGTGCGAGGGCTGACAGTAAATATCAGCAGCCGCTAAGAGCATCGGTATATCGTGGCGCTCCCCCAAAAGCGTTGCGCCACTCAGATTTTCCCGTTCCGGGCCATCACCTGCAATAAAAAGTGCCGCCTCTAGTCCCTGAACCGCTTCGACGAGCACATCCAGACCTTTTTCTTTTGAGAGCCGCGCCACCGAGAGAATTATTTTTTTTTCTTGGGGCCAGCCGAGGAGCGCACGGGCTTCAGATTTTGTCGGCAAGCTCGAAAATTTCTCGATAGCAATGCCGTTGTAGATCACCTGGCAGGCTACAGGTGCGGTGCGAGCCACGGCGTCGGAGACTGCGATGACGGCATTGGCTTGCCTCAAAAGTGCCAAGGCGGGCGTTTTTGGCGCGAGGTTGTGGAGCGTGAGAACCAGCGGCAGCCGGGCGACTTTTGCGGCCAAAAGATAGAGAGGCAGGCGCTTGAGGCCGTGGCCATGAAGAACCTGAGCCCCCACAGAGCGTGCCCAGCGCCCCGCCGACCAGCCCCCTAGAATCTGTGCTTTCAGGCTATCGCTCTCGGGCAAAGGGAAATCTCCCGCAAGCGCAGCTAGCTCACGGGGCGGGGCGGCCAGACAAGTCTCCGTCTCAGGATCACCCCGTAGCGAGCGAACCTGCTGGAGCATTCCTCCCTGTGCAGGCCGCAAGAGATGTGCAACACGGATCAATCCTCGACCTCGGCAGCATCGAGGTCTTCGGCGACAATGCCCTGGTAAAGCTGGCGCATCACGGGCCGAATCGCGTCCCAGCCAAAGCCCCGCCTTTGCAGAAACGACGAAAGCTTGGCCTGCGCTTCCCGGCTCCGGTCTTTAGGCGGGTCGCCAACACGCTTGATCGCAACCGTCAGGCAGGCGGTCTTCTCATCGTCATCTGTACGGCTCTCTAAAGCCTCTGCTGCATCTAGCCCCTTACGATTTAGCTCCTGGCGCAAGAGATACTTTCCCCGCGTCTTCCCCCGTGAGGCCACCCAGCGCTCGGCCAGCGCGGCATCATCGAGATAGCCCCAGCTACGCACTCTCTCCAGGGCGGCGAGAATGATCTCCTCCTCCACCCCTTTTTTGGTGAGCCTATCGCCCAGCTCTTTTTCACTGCGGGCCTGCTGGCCTAGGAGCCAGACACAGTAGTTGGCGGCCTCAGATTCGGTCATGCGCCTATTTTACTGCCTCACTCGTCTTACTGCCTCGCGAGCCAGTCGTCCCGGAGAACTTCGCCAAGCCAGGCATCGTGCCACTGACCAAAGCGCCAGAGATCATGCCGAGCAATACCGACCGTTTGGTACCGGCCTAGATAGCGAGTCACTTCAGCATCGGCGAGCCAGGTGCAAAAGAGCGGAGCCATCTCCACGGTGATCGGCACTAAACGGACGCGCTCACCTTCGATCATCGGACCAAACATAGACATTCCTCTTTCGTTCAGACAGGGTTAACGGCTCTATCGAACAAGGCTCAATGTCTGCTAAATGTGATGAAGCATCGTGATCAAATCGCCGGAGCCGACAGAGATCTCAATGCTCTCGTCGGTGACTTCATTGAGCGTGCCATCACGCAGGCCGGGAGCGAGCCAGTCGTTGGCGAGGGGCCAGCGAAGACCTTTGGTGGTGATTCCTTCCACACGGCCAAAGGCAAGCAGGGAGAGGAGTCGCCCCACGAGATCCCTTCCCGACCTCTGCCACTCGCCCACGACAAGCTCATACATCGCGGTCTCGTCCACAAGCTGTAGTGGGAGGCTCCGTCCGTGCTTGATCAGTGCGGAAAACACCGAGTAGCTGTGATCCAGCCGCCCACCTGTGGCCCCAAATACCGTAATTTGGGTTGCGCCTTGCTCGCGTACCCAGCTTAGCGCCTTATCCAGATCTGTGTAGTCCTGATCTGGTGTGGGAACAAGTTTTGCTCCCGCTCTGACCAGCGCCGCTCTCTCGTCGTCACGGAGCGAGTCGCCGTCACCGGTGATAATTTGTGGGATCAGGCCGTAGCGCTGTAGCGTCCGTGCGCCACCATCTACGCCCACCAGAATACTTGCCGACTCCACCGCATCCCGGAGAAGCCCCTCAGCTTCCCCAGAAAACGGCGCATTGGCACAGAGAACCGCATGCATCTCTAGTAGTTTACCGTCGCTGTAGGATCTTTGAAGAGCGAGCGCAGCTGGCCTGCACCCGCAAGAAACTTCGCATGACCATCGGCGAAGATCGCGCGTCCCCCTTGTGTGTGCCAGGCTTGATAGAACCCTAAATAGCCCCAGTAGTTCGTGGTATCCACGGTGGGGTTAAACCAGGCAAACATCTCATCGCGCATCAGCACACTCTCCGCAGGTCGCTCGAACATCGGGTCACTCACAATTGCGGTAGCACGTGTTGTGGGAGCGTTGTTTGAAATCGAGAAGCCATTGACCACAGAGAAGCAGCGCCTCTCAAAATAATACGATGAGCCATAGGCCGCAAAGTAAGAGTTAGTCCCGGGAACATCGGTGCGCTGGAAAGGCCCCCCCACATCATTGGGACACTTGAAGATCTGGAGGTTTTTCAGATAGGGCTGAAGGTCTCCCTCTATGCCATAGTGAATAGCCGCTGTTTTCTTGGAATAGGCATGCCAGATAGGGAAAGTCTCGTCGTAGTCTTGGACATACATTCGAACCCCCATACCAATCTGCCGCGCATTGGAGAGGCAGCTTGCCTGACGGGCCTTCTCACGAGCCTGGGCAAAGACAGGGAAAAGTATCGCCGCGAGTATAGCAATAATCGCGATGACGACGAGGAGTTCAATTAGGGTAAAGGCGTTGCGTTTCATCATTTTACTCCCCAGCGTCGGGAGAGGCGAAACGCGGCACCGCCCAAAGCAAACGGACAGCAGCCAGGTTCCCGCTTCCCTACGCCGGTGCTAACCGGATCAGGTTCTTGGGGTCGGCTCATAAGCCCTCTCAGCCTGACAATAGCAGGCTCCCCCAGCAGGTTTGCACTGCCACTCTACCGCACCGGTGGTACAATCGCCAAGAATATGGATGATGCAGAAAAAGCGGCGCTACGCGCCAAGTACGAAAAGCCCCCTCTTTCTTTCTCCATACCTCTGCCTCCTTGGCTCTCCTCACCCCAGCTTGGCGTCTGGGTAGTTTGTCTGATGCTCTTGGTCGGCTATCTCTTCTCTCTCAAGATGCCCCTCCAGCGCAGCGATGATTTCTATAAAGTGATCGGTGGCTGGAGCTTAGCGATGGGGAAAGGCTATTGTGATATCTCCCGCCCCGATGCCCCCTTTCTCACCAAGTACCCACCGCTGGGATCGCTGGTCATGGCTCCCTTTATGAGCCTTGTCGGAGATTTCTTGCGTCCCCTCCGGCTCCTTTCGATGTTCAGCTATATCGCGAGTATCCCCCTGATCTACCGTCTTCTGATCACACGCACAAACCATCATCGAGCATTGTTGATCCTTGTTTTAGCAGGTCTCAATCCTCTCACACTACGTATACTAAACTTCGAAGGCAATGGCGGAATCATGATACTCCTTGTGGTTGCTGCCATCACTATCCTAGAAAGAGTCCGTGATACTTCGCCTAATAACGCAACAGGGATATGGCTTGGCATTTTGCTAGCGACTTTCTTTTACGCACATCGCACAGGGATTGTCTTTGGGGCAGGGAGCATTCTGTATTTGTTCTTTGTATTGCGTCAGCGACGGCTCGCCATCATCACGGCTCTTCTCTTTGGCACGCTAGCCTTTCCTTGGCTCTTGCGTAGCTACGTTGTCAGTGGACACTGGATCAGCCCGGAGTACGAAGCAGAGATTGTAGGACGCTCCACAGAAGGTGCAGCCACACAAACACCTGGATTAACATCACTACTCCAACACATGCTCTCTGAGGCAAGCCAGTTCCCCACTCAGGTGGGCTACACT